>NZ_JAELTR010000287.1:0-253 GCF_016428945.1 Chromobacterium sp. ASV23 | reverse complement strand
GGCGCCCAGGATCAACAGCACCGGCTGATGGCTTTGCCGCGCGGCGGCCAGCGTCTGCCGCAGTTCGGCCTGTGCGTCGGCTTTTTCGTCATACGGCAAATCGCCGGCAAGCGTAGCGGCGCTGGCCCTGTCTCTTATACACATCTCCGAGCCCACGAGACTCCGCCAATTATCGCGTATGCCGTCTTCTGCTTGAAAAGGGGGGGGGGGGGGGGGGGGGGGGGGGGGGGGGGGGGGGGGGGGGGGGGGGGGG
>NZ_JAELTR010000286.1:0-254 GCF_016428945.1 Chromobacterium sp. ASV23 | reverse complement strand
CCCCCCCCCCCCCCCCCCCCCCCCCCCCCCCCCCCCCCCCCCCCCCCCCCCCCCCTTTTCAAGCAGAAGACGGCATACGCGATAATTGGCGGAGTCTCGTGGGCTCGGAGATGTGTATAAGAGACAGATGCTGTTCGGCCTGGCCGAGCAGGGCAACGCGCCGCGCGCGCTGAAGAAGCTGGACAAGCGCGGCGTGCCGGTCAACGCCACCTTGTTCTCCGCGCTGGCCACCGTGGCCTGCGTGCTGCTGAACT
>NZ_JAELTR010000285.1:0-255 GCF_016428945.1 Chromobacterium sp. ASV23 | reverse complement strand
CGGTACGGCCGCCTTCGCGGATAGCGAAGCGCAGACCTTCTTCCATGGCGATCGGTGCGATCAGTTCAACGGAGATTTCCACGTTGTCACCCGGCATTACCATTTCCACGCCTTCAGCCAGCTTGATAGCGCCGGTCACGTCGGTCGTACGGAAGTAGAACTGCGGACGGTAGTTCGCGAAGAACGGGGTGTGACGGCCACCTTCGTCCTTGGACAGCACGTACACGGAAGCTTGGAACTCGGTGTGCGGAGTGA
>NZ_JAELTR010000284.1:0-257 GCF_016428945.1 Chromobacterium sp. ASV23 | reverse complement strand
AATCACTTCACCCTTGGCCGCATCGGTCTTGCCCTTCTCGCCCCAGGCAAAGGTGGACTTGTCGGTACTGTTGCCGCCGTTGGCGTCAAACTGGTAAGCGCCGGTCAGATCCTTGCCCACTTCGAGCTGGCCCTTGACCTTCAACGCCTTCACCACCGGCTTGGCATTCGTATCGATCGGCTTGCCGTTGTCGCCGCCCTCGGACTCGTTGCCGCCGCCCGGGTTGTTGTTGCCGCTGTCATCCGACACCGTGCCAT
>NZ_JAELTR010000283.1:0-264 GCF_016428945.1 Chromobacterium sp. ASV23 | reverse complement strand
GCCCAACTTAATGATGGCAACTAATGACAAGGGTTGCGCTCGTTGCGGGACTTAACCCAACATCTCACGACACGAGCTGACGACAGCCATGCAGCACCTGTGTTACGGCTCCCTTTCGGGCACCAAGATATCTCTACCAAGTTCCGTACATGTCAAGAGCAGGTAAGGTTTTTCGCGTTGCATCGAATTAATCCACATCATCCACCGCTTGTGCGGGTCCCCGTCAATTCCTTTGAGTTTTAACCTTGCGGCCGTACTCCCCAG
>NZ_JAELTR010000282.1:0-264 GCF_016428945.1 Chromobacterium sp. ASV23 | reverse complement strand
GCCCAACTTAATGATGGCAACTAATGACAAGGGTTGCGCTCGTTGCGGGACTTAACCCAACATCTCACGACACGAGCTGACGACAGCCATGCAGCACCTGTGTTACGGCTCCCTTTCGGGCACCAAGCCATCTCTGGCAAGTTCCGTACATGTCAAGAGCAGGTAAGGTTTTTCGCGTTGCATCGAATTAATCCACATCATCCACCGCTTGTGCGGGTCCCCGTCAATTCCTTTGAGTTTTAACCTTGCGGCCGTACTCCCCAG
>NZ_JAELTR010000034.1:0-46103 GCF_016428945.1 Chromobacterium sp. ASV23 | reverse complement strand
CCCCCCCCCCCCCCCCCCCCCCCCCCCCCCCCCCCCCCCCCCCCCCCCCCCCCCTTTTCAAGCAGAAGACGGCATACGCGATAATTGGCGGAGTCTCGTGGGCTCGGAGATGTGTATAAGAGACAGGTGGAAGCCATGCCTAAAAACGATTTGCAGGCCGCACGCCACGTTCTGGTCCTCGCCTCGGCCATGAAACTGTGTGCCATCCCCGGCCCTCACTCATCTAAATTGGAAAAGTTGCTAAACGGGCACGACGTTTCCATCGACACCTTACGCGCGGGACTGGGACAAGCCATCGCGGCGTACGCAAGCGTCGAACCGGTGACGGTGCATTATCCTCTGTGTCGCCCGGGCAGTGCCATTCCTCTTGTGGTAACCGTGCGCTCGGGTGAACTGAGCCAGCCGGGGGAAGTATCGTTCCATCGTGGGCAGATCGACGCCACAGTAGAAGGCGCTGTAGTAGTCTCCCTCGATAGTGAAGGCCTTGCTAGAGCCTGGGCCAATAAATCCCATGCGATCGCCAAGGGAGTCGGTTCGCGCGCCGAGGCCTGGGGAAAGGGCAGTGAGGCGCACGCTGTCGCGAGCGGCACAACGGCATGCGCCGAAGAAGAGGATGCATCCGCCTGGGCCGATGAGGCTTATGCGATCGCTTATGCCAAACACTCCAAGTCGACGGTGTACGCCACCAAATCGGAAGCCAAAGCCGTTGCAGAAGCACCTAACTCAACCGCCATCGGGATGAAGGCAGGCACTATGGTCGTCGCAGAGAAAGACGCCTTGGCCGTAGCCTACGCGGCGTATACCCAGCTAATCGTTCGAGATGGCGCGTGCGGCAAGCTGGTCCCCTATGCACGCGCCCAGTCGGACGGCCGTGCCACCATTTTTTACGGTGGGAAGACGCTCACCCTAGCTAAAGGTAATGTTATCAAGGGCCTCGCCAAGGATTACTATCGTTATCAGCCCAGTATCGACAGTGAAAAACATTACATCCAGGCGGGACGGGAGCGCTTCGTCAAGCGGGTCGGGGATAAGAAAACCAAATTAGGCGAGGGTGCCATGGGTGCTGCCTACGCTTATAAGAAATCGGACTTAGTCTCCAAGATCGAAACAGATCCCAGCGGGGCATCTCTGAATAAGAAACTTGCCGCCGACCTTGCCGAAACCTACCGCAGCATTAGTCAGACAGCCCCCTGGCTGCTGAGCTATATCTCTGTCCCCACAGTGATGGTCAAGCCCAATGGACAAAAAGTGGCGCATCAACCGCTTATTGACGGAAACGATTTGTCTTCGGTCCGACACAAACTACGGCCTTTGGCTAAGGAGGCCATTTTGGAAAAAATGCTGGTCGTGACGCGGCATGCTCACAACCACGGCCTGCACTTGACCGACCAAAAAAACTGGATGATTCTAGCACCAACCAAGCGAGATGATGAATACCGGATTGGCCGCTTGGATATTGACGCGGACCCACGCATGAATCATGGCGGCATATTTTTTATGTTCTCTGAGTTACCAGGTTCTAGGATGGGGAAGGAAAATGCTGTATATAATCGCGAGCTGCTATTCCTTTGCCAGCATCGGATAGCCAAAGAATACGGCATTCAGGAAATGCAAGCCATGGGGCAGTTGCTCTCCATCGTTGGGCCATTTGCCGCACTCCACATCGATGGAAAATCTTTGAATGCTTCCAGTTACTTTGGCGTGCCCCGTGCCACCATGGGGCAGTTCATAGATAGCTGGCGCAATGGCACAGCGACACAAAAACAAGTCATGGAAATTTATCGCGCCTGGAGAGCGTGGCACCCAGCTCCGCTGAATCCCAACCTCGGCGCGGTCCATCCGGAATCGGCGGGCGCGCTGCCGCAGCCCTTGCCACCCACCCCTGTGCCCAAGTTCATCGCCTCGCCCACAGCGCCGCAACGCAAGGCGGAGACACCGCATGATGCCGTCGATGGTGGGATGCGTCATACCCCAGGAGCCATTACAGGCAAACCACCGCGGCCACCAATCAACAATAAGACTAAGCCGGCACTGGAGAGACCAGAAATGCCACCCATGCCTGCCCTTCGCCCCGCCAGCGGCGTCCATCCCGTGGCCAAGAGCAAGGCCAAGCCGCGACGCCCAGATATCTCCGAGGCAAAGAAGGCGCAGCCGGTGGCTGCACCTAGACCCTTGTCTCCCCGGCCACCGTTTCTGCAGCCAATTGAGCCGCTGGCAGTAAAGACAGGTCGGCTACCACCGAACCCCGTCGCGTCCCCGCCACCAGCACGAGTCACATGGGAAACGGAGGTTTGATTTAAGCTCAAATCGAAACCGTTGATACAAGGAAGACAGCGACACTGCATCACATCGTGCACGATCACTTGAGTAAACGCCTGTAGAAACTTACCCCGCCCGCAAGGGTGTGGGTAAGCTTTAGCAGCTGTTGCACAAATCCTCCCCCTCCTCAGCTTGGTAAGATAGTGGCATGACCAAGCGTGCTCCAAAACGCTACCGACGACCAACTGGAACGCCTACAGCCAAGCCCTGATCCAACGCGGCTCTGTCCGTCTGGCTGGACACGAGCATGTCATGGCGGGCGACGCCACGGGGCAAACGCTGCCGGATGCAATCCAGTCATAGGGCAGGATTGCCTACAGGAGCCGGGGCAGGCCACCGCCTAGGTTTGCATAGTTGTAGAACTGGACGATCTTTCGGTTGCGCCCCCTAAGGGGCCGCAACACATCATCACAGAATCTGAGTTAACAGCGGTCGTAGACCATCAGGCATATCTCGTCCAAAGCCGGTCAGATCACTGCCCGATACAGGCGCCATCGAATTCATTGCTTGGACTAGCCTTTGTTGATTTCTGAGCACAGTCAGCTCCGACGGTACCGAAAATTCATTCATTTCGTACAAGCTTTGGCTTGCCTTCACCGAACGAGAAGAAAGCTCGCCTGCAGGCACAACTTGACTCAAACGCTGAAACACCTCGTTGCCGCTCCATGCTTCCGCTTCCCCATCTTCAAACGAGAAAGACAGGCTAGATAATCTCCCTTCTCGGCCGCTCCCCACCATATTCAACAACTTAACATGATGCGCGCCGTTCACTAGCAGCAAGTCTGCGCCGTCCAGTTGCCATCGGTAAGCACCGCGAGTCCCGGGCAGAACCAGATGAATGGGCGTATTGGGAAGATCATCGGTAATGATCGCGATATCGGCTCGCGATAAAGCCATAGCCCCAGGCCTCAGCCAGTGCGTCGTCTCAGAAGGACGCATCATGATCTCTACTCCGGCAGGCATACCAGGAATCACAATATCTTCCGCCAGGGTTTCCAGCGTATCCTGGCCAACACCCCCAATGATCTCCAAACGGCGGCCTCCTGGTCCTTCCCGATAGATGTAATTCACACCATTCACTTCCCAGGCGGCTTGATCCAACATCACAATGTCATCACCGCTTGCCAGCCTATACGACAACCTCCGGCCGAAGGCATCTCTGCCCTGCACCCGCAATTCTTGCGACAACCCGATATGTTCCTGCTCCCCCAGTTGTTGCGTCAACCAAGCGCTCATCGCTCCACGCGTCATGCCCTGTTCAGAGAATCGCCGCAGCAATCCATCCATCACATGCGTTTCGACGTCTTGGTGAGCCAGTATGTCCAGCTCGCGTAATTGCAACTGATCTCCTAACCAGATGCCGCTAAAATTTGCTGACAATGCCTCCAGATTAAGCGTTCCGCTCAGTGTGCGACCATCGGCGATCGCCACCCCTGGCAAACTCCATTGACTGGTCTGCCCCTGTTGCAACTGCCACACGGTAGTCTCACCGGATCCGCTCTCCAAAAGGAAAGCATCGCCGCTGGCTGCATGAATCGCGCCAGAGCGCTGCCCAACCGCCAGGCTCAGCCATCCATGGTCAGACAAACCAGGAGTATTCGCCTCTGTATAGAAACGTTGCAGCAGCTCAGTCATCTGCGCCGACGGTTCCCGTTCGAGTATCAAGGAACTGGCATAACATCCCGCCTCCAAGTCCACGCTTAAGCATAACGTCGCCCCTTCTCCCAAGGTATGGGTAAGCAGCACGCTCTGAGGCCGATCCTCTCCGGCAAAAGACAGCGTCTGCCCCCCCACCACAATGGCATTGGCACTGATCCTCATGTCAGAAAACGCTCCATGCTTGAGCGCACCAAGCACCAGCTTGCCATCCTGGACGGAATGAGTTTTCACGGCATAGTCAAGGTCGAAAACCCATTTCTCTCGCCTCTCGCCGCTGGCCTCCACGCGAATAGGCACCGCCTCCGCCGGCAGCACCACCGAATATACGCCGCCGTGTCCCTGCAGATCATATGACAGGTGCCCGCGCTCGACCGCATTGGTCACAGTAGGAACGATCAGAGTGCGCGACTCGGCATCCAACGTTACGCGAACGGCTGTGGCGCGCGGTTCTTCGACAATGCTGCTGATTCCCCAGTCGGTTGGAAACGCATACATGCCCCAGATGAACTGATCGCCGTAGTGCTCGTGCAGCCGTCGGAAAGCCGCCACATCCGCTGAGCGTCGACCAGTCACCTGGTTGTAATCGAACTGGATTCGCCGCCCCACACCACTTGGCAGCGTGACAATTCTCTCAACAGTTGCTTGGCCATCGGACTTGAACACATACTGCTTGTCCGCCATCCCCAGGCCGGCGTAAACATCAAGCCATGTATGGGAGTCGGGATCAGGCCTCGCAAAGAAATGATCCCAACCACCGGTTACAGTGTGCCCGCTTCCGCCTCGAGTTCCGTTAACTTCGATGCTGCCGTAACGCATAGTCCCATTAACGAAGTCAAGATGCTCCACCACCGCTCCGTCCGCGACCTGCCACGTCTGTCCAGACTGCTGCAGTCCTCGATGTTGAATGCTGGCCAGAATGTCGTTGAAGCGCTGTGCAGACTGATCGAAACCATTGCGCAGCCTTTGATAGTTGTCGACCAGCACGGGAATGCCAACCGACAATCCTGCCAACGGCGTGGCAAGCGCACCCAGCACGGTCGCCGCTCCCCCGGCCCCGGCCATGCCCGCCAACAACGCCGCCAGGCTGACACCGCTGTTGACTACCGCCAGACTCAGTTTCGTCTCCACCGCAACTCGGGCAGTCGGATCAGTCGTCTGCATCAACTCGACAATAATGGCCCCGATATTAATCCCGTCCAACACTGCGCCGGCGCTGCCTCCGATCACCCCCATGATCTGCCCGGTTTTGGATAGCAATGTCAGGTCCTTCTGCAATGCAGAACCAACCCAGTCCGCCATATGAGCAGCATCAACGGCCGTGCTCAGGCCGTTGTTTATCAGCTGTGCGTAAACCTGCACCTTAAGCGCATCGCTCATCGCGCCCAAGCCACCATTCCGTGGGTTGACATCCATCAGGGTTTGCAGCATGTACGCCGCATTCAATGTATGCACTGCAGCCGGTTCGCTCAGCCCTTGCCACATCAACAAGCCGCGGCTACCGGCCCAACCGACTCCGCGCTGCAAGTCCCTCACCATGCTGGCGGCTTCCGCCTCGAATTGCGTCAGCACGGCCGCACTGCTTCGCACCCACCGCCGCCCATCCGCGCTGCCGAGCTGCACCGATCGGTTGACGAACAGCAACTCGGTGGCTCCATCCCCCAAGCTTCGGGTTTTCAAGGTGGGTAGCCACGCCTCAGGAGACAGGCCCGCCTCTCTCTGCATCGCCTCCACCGTCTCCGCCCATTGCGCGCCCAGCGCGGCGATGCGGGCATTCTTAACCGTGCTCTGCTCAACTATCGTACGGTGTTCCGCTGCTGGCGCTTCCCGGTCGAACAAGTGTCGACGCAACGCATCTCCCACACTTACGTGTAAATCCGCCAAACCGTTTCGCTCCTGCTCGCTTAGCCCTGATCGTTGCGCCGCATCCTCCAGCGCCCTGCCTAGCTCAAGCAAGCCCGTCGTCGTCATCGGTCTTTCCAGATTCCCTTCCAGAGCCAACCCAACCTCTGAAAGGGCCTCCTGCGACAACGGTTTGCGCACTAGTCGGCCAGCCTGCGCATCCCACACCAACTCCACCTTATGCAACACATCACGAAGCCGCGCCGATTCCTTACCGATCCACCCCCACTCCTCGGTCAACACCTCCTTGCGGCCAGAGGCCGTGACGCGAACTGGGTATTCGCGCGCGCTCAAAGACAAGCTGCTGCGCTCGATGCCCATATTCGTTCCCTGAGTCAGCAGCCACTCACCCAGTTGCCCTGGCAAAGTCTCCGCCAGCGCACGCGAGCCATCCATCAGGCGGCAACCGACGAGATCGAGATGTATGCCCTTCACTTTGCCTGTTGGAAAGCGCTGCAGCAATGTTGCCAACTCTTCTTGCAACTGCGCGCCTGTGCGACCGCCGAACAGTGTTTGTCCTCCCTGAGACAGGCCATGGCCGACAAGAACGATCCTCACCCGTCCTTCGCTGTCCAGCTGCAACGGCGCGGCCTGTTGAATTGACTGACTGTCGGCGTTCCAGCCCAAACTGTTAGGCTCGTCGCCATGCAACTGCAGCCATTCGCTATGTCTGGGGTGCTTGCCGAACAAACTCTCCGCGGCCTGGAAACTGTTGTCGTCTCCCTGTAGCTGCACGATCAGCTGCCTGCTATAGGCCAGACTCTCATCCGTTGCCGCCACATTGCGAGCCGCTTGCGCCAGGCTCTCGGTTGCGGGCTGGCGCCAGGCTTCAGGCACGCCCAAGTCACTCAGGGCGCCGTCTTGGCGCCGCAAGCCGATGGCATAAGCACGCACGCTCTCGGCGAAACTTTGTATCCTCGCGGGCCTGTCATTCAGATTGCGCATGTGGGAGGCGGCGTATTGATCCGCCAGCAGCGCCAACTCTCCCAAGCGCCCCACTTTCTGCGCCAGACTCAAGCCGCTGGCCTCAGCATGGTATCGGTCCAGTTGCTGCAAAATACGCTCATACGAGGTGCCTTCCGGCACGCCGGCCTTTTCAATCAACGTCTGCCTCGTATCCAAGCTTGTCGGAATATCATATGAGCCGGCATTAATCCGCGACTCCAGATCCTTGAATGGCTTGACCTCAGCGCTAAAGCGACGCGCCAGCTCCGCTTCTTTCAACGCGCGCTGTTCAGCAGATGGCAAGGTACTGGCCGGACCCGATAGGCTGCGCTGGAACAACAGACTTTCGCTCCCCCAGCCTGGATAGTCGATGAGATCTCTCGCCCAACTAGGGGCCCCCCCTAAAACAGACCAATCCTGATCGGACAACAAAGGGCCCTCCGCTACGGAGGCCAGCGGGCGTTTCGCCTCAGCCAAACTTGGAAAATCCTTGAATTTTATCGCCTTGTTCCGACACTTTTCTTGCGCCAGGAACTGCTCTTCCCAGCTTCTTTCATCCGCGATGATGGCGCTCGTCTGCTGACTCGCGCCGGCAAATTGATGCGCCGTCAGGTCAATACACAGCCGATACCCATTCACCTGGGCCACCACCACGAAATGATTGTTCGGCATCTCTTGGCTGACTTTATCCCAAATCGCCATGCCTCGTACCTGGTGGTCAATGCCCGCTGCTCGCAATTTTGCAGAGACCCTCGCAGCAGCAGCCTCGCATTGCTCCTTGGGCGAATCGATGTATCGCTGTAATTCCGTATCGTTTTTCAACAAATCTTGCACTCGCAGCACGGCCTGCTCTAATGGCATTATGATTTTCCTTATAGTAGTGAGATGGCTCGCCTTGACGTCAGGCGATTTCGGCATGAGTTCGTGCCGATGAAGAAGGCTTGCCCACGCTCGCTAGCCACAGGCGTGAACAAGCCCAGAAAATGCTCGGCGATGACACTTTTCAGCGTTCTCGCATCGCTTCCGAAATGACTTCCGTGATGGGGGACAGCAAATAGTCAACAACTCTGCGCTTGTCGGTACGGATTTCCACGCTGGCCGTCATCCCGGCATGCAGCGCCAAACTGACGCCATTCGTCGTCTTGGCTGGAAGCGAAAGTTTAATTCTGGCGTCATAAATTGGCCCCTTCTTCTCGTCCGGGACCGCATCACGCGACAGGTGCTCCACCGTGCCGCGAAGCGTGCCGTACTTGCTATAAGGATAGCTGTCCACTTTGATGGTGACCTCCTGCCCAGAACGCACAAATCCGATGTCTCGATTCATCACCTTGGCATCCACCGCCAAAGTAGCGTTATCCGGCGCGATCACTAATAACTGCTGGGCTGGCTGCACTACGCCGCCTATTGTCTGGACCACCAGTTGCTGCACATAGCCGCTGACCGGCGCGCGCAGCGTTCGGGACTGCTCTCTCTCCCGATAGCGCCGTATGCTCAGTTCTACCTCATTCACCCTATCTTCGGCAGCCAGCAGTTCAGCCAGATATTGCCGCCGCGCATCTGCTCGATACTGGGCCAACTCCGCGTTCAGACGCGCTATGCTGGCCGTATACTGCAAGGTGCGCTGTTTTTCCGCGGCTAGGCTTTTCTGAGTGGAGATTTTTTCATTCTCGGCATCCAGCCATTGCAGGCGCGCGCCCATCTTCTGATCCATCAAGGTTTTCCACGCATGCGCCTTTTCCGTGACGACCTTCAAGCGAGCCTCCAGCTTTTCCTGCTCCAACATGCTGCCGGCTATTACCGCTCGACTTTCGGCCAATTGCGCACCCAAGGCGCGCTCTCGGGAAAAATAGACCGATAACTCTTCGGAAAGGCGTCGCTGCTTATGAGCAGTTTGCACCGCATCCTCGTCATCCGCCATCGTCACGTAGCGTTGTTGATCTATTCCATTCAGCAAGGCTTTGAGTCGCCTAATATCCAGCGAAGCCAATTGACGCTGGCGCTGTAATTGCGACACATCAACCTGATTTTCAGTGCTGTCCAGTTCAATGAGCGGCTGGCCAGACTTGACATGCATGCCATTGGCCACATGGATGCGACGCACGATCCCGGCTTCAAGCGACTGCACGGGCTTGACGCCCCCTTCTGGCACGAGCTGCCCGGTTGCCACTGCATTAATGTCGACCTCGCCTAACCATGCCCAAAAGACGGCCAGCACGAAAAATCCCATGATCAAGTACGACAAGGAGCGCCCCATAGGCGATGCTGGGGTTTCCAAAATTTCCAACGCAGCCGGCAAGAACTCCCTCTCATGAGAGGCACTGCTAGCCTCCTGCCAAGAGACAAAGCGCTGTCGGCAGTAATGGTAAAAACGCCGCATCATGATGTCTCTTCTTCCTGCAAATCTCCCGCCTGGATAGCGCAAAGGCGAGCGTAACGTCCTCCTCGTTCCAACAGCTCATCGTGACGCCCATCTTCGACAACCTGGCCGTTTTCTATCGTGATGATGCGATCAGCCTGCCTGACCGTAGACAGCCGGTGCGCAATGATCAATACCGTCCGTCCCTGGCATATGGCTCGCATATTCCGCTGGATGATGCTCTCGGATTCGTAATCCAAGGCGCTAGTCGCTTCGTCTAAAATCAGGATGCGCGGATTGGTAACCAAGGCGCGAGCGATGGCAATACGCTGCCGCTGACCACCTGAAAGGTTAGCACCGCGCTCCTCCAGCATAGTGTCGTAGCCCTCGGACAAGGCGAGAATGAAATCATGCGCGCCGGCCAGCTTGGCCGCCTCGACCACACGCTCCATCGACATACCCGGATCGGCCAGCGCAATGTTGTCGCGCACAGTACGATTGAACAGCAGGTTCTCTTGAAGCACCACGCCGACCTGCGTCCGGAGCCAATGCGTGTCCACCATGGACAAGTCAAAACCATCTACCAGCACCCTTCCTGATTCCGGAACATACATGCGTTGCACCAGCTTGGTCAGCGTACTTTTTCCAGATCCTGACGGCCCGACGATACCTACAGTCTGGCCAGCCGGAATGCGCAAACTGATGCGACGCAAGGTTTCAGGCTTATCTGGACGGTAGCGAAAAATGACTTGGTCCAAAACCAGCTCGCCATTAATCTCTCCCAGGCTCGCTCGATTCGGGTCATACCCCGGCTCCGTCGGGCTATTCAAGACATCGCCTAAGCGTTGTACCGATAAACGTGCTTGCTGAAAATCGTTCCACAACTGCGACAATCTGAGCACGGGCGCTGTCACATGGCCGGAAAACATATTAAAAGCTACTAGCTGCCCCACCGTTATGGAGCCATCGATAACCGCCTGTGCTCCCCAGTACAAAATACAAGCACCAGATAACTTGGACACCAATTGCACGCTTTGACTAGCGATATTCCCTAGATTAGCGCAACGAAAACTCGCATTGACATAGGCCGCCAACAATTCTTCCCAACGAGCTTGCGATTGAGGCTGCACCGACATTGCCTTCAAGGTTTCCACCCCAGTAACAGACTCAATGAGAAAAGATTGGCTTTCTGCATTCCTTCGAAATTTCTCGTCTACTCGCTTTCGCAAAATCGGTGTAACAAAAAGGGCGATCATGGCAAGACATGGCAAGGTCAATAAAACCACAGCTGTCAATGATGGGCTGTAATGCCACATTATTGCCAAAAATATCACCGTAAAAAATAAATCCATTAGCAAAGTCAATGCAGAGCTGGTAATAAACTCGCGAATACTTTCCAACTCACGCACCCTAGCAACCGTCTCACCTACGCGTCGAGACTGAAAATACGCCATAGGCAACGCCAGAAGATGGCGAAATAGCTTTGCCCCCAGCTCTACATCGATACGGTTAGCCGTATGAGAAAACACATAAGTACGCAAACCGCCCAATACAACCTCAAATATCGACACCGCAACCAAACCGAATATCAATATTTGCAATGTGCTCATAGACTGGTGCACCAACACCTTATCCATGACAACCTGAAAGAACAAAGGTGAAACCAGCGCAAACATCTGTATAAACAGAGACATTAACAACACATCAACAAGCAGGCGTTTGTATTTAAGTAATGCAGGAACGAACCAACTGATATCAAATACATCTTTCCCTTCAACTAACTTTGCCCGCTTAGCCAACAAGACTAAATAACCATTCCAAAGCGCTTCAAAGCACTGAATATCCATCATGGACATTTCGCCACTCAGCCCATTCTGTATCAGCACGCGCCCTTCAAGCGCCTTGGCCAGTAAGATAAACCTTCCATCATGCAACTCGGCTATGGCCGGCATCGGCGTGCGCTCCAGACGGCTACTAGCAACCTTGACTCGACGAGCCTTCAAGCCCAACCGGCGGCATAAACCCACCAATGTTTCACCATCACAAGTCCTCCCGATTAACTCACGGCGCAGCTGCTCCGCATCGACCGGCTGGCGAAAAAATTGCAGCAATATAAAAAGACAATTTAGCATGCTAGTGCAGCTAGCACTCTGATCCTTACTTGAAGACGCATGGTCACTCATAAAAATTCCCTTACCCGTACCAATTCCGGACTCCATTTATAAAACCATCTATTCCTTTTAAAATACTGGCACAACACTCCGCAAAAGTAGAACATCAGAAATCATATATGTTTTATAAAAACCACTAAAAATAAGATACCCCTATAGTTTTTAAAAATATAAAACAATAAACAATACTAGCCATGAATAAACATGGCACAACACAGCACTTTACAGTTAAAAATATAGGAGCATGCATAATAACCGTGCTTCACAAACAAAACGTTTATTGCTTTTTATTCAAAAAAGCAAAGCCTACTATCAGAATGCAGTGAAAAATTCAGCATTAAAATATCCAAACAAGCTGCTTAAAAAACCACTTTGAGAATCATATCTTTTCTGATTATGGATCGTAAATTTCTGAACTAATTCAGATGGTACCTAACACCGCAATCCAATCTCCTTTCCATTACCCTGAGCGTGACAGATCCTTTCATGGCAGATAACCATCTCTAGCACATGACTGCCTTCAAGGAAGTGTCAAGGATTATTGCCTTTGAAAACAACCTGCTTCACCCCACCCCATAGGCAACGTTGGCATATTAATGACTTCAATTACCGGCCGATAAATTATGAATCAGTATTCAATTGAATTAAATATAACAATAAGCATATTTAAATAAAATTAATTTCAAAAATCGCTCATTTTTCAAACAGCTAAGAGGGATGAATGTAGTGGTCTACTGTATTCGGACACCCACTTACCCGCCCCTGACAAATTTAAACCAAATTGCATTTTTTATAAGATTATCAATCCTTATGGTCTAATACGTAACCTCCTCCCACAAAACCGTCGCGGCGAAAAGTAGAGATTTCTGGCAAATTTAAGCCCACCCGGGCAGGAGATTTGCTATGAAGAAATCGAAGTTCACTGAAGAGCAGATCGCTTTCGCGCTGCGCCAGGCCGAATCGGGCACCACCGTCACGGAGGTCTGCCGCAAGATGGGCGTCTCCGAAGCCACTTTCTACAATTGGAAGAAGAAATACGGCGGCTTGGACGTCAGCGAGCTGTGTCGCTTGAAGCAGCTGGAAGAAGAGAATGCCCGCCTCAAGCGCATGGTCGCCGACCTGAGCCTGGACAAGCAGATGCTGCAGGAAGTCATCCAAAAAAAGCTATGAAGCCGGCTCGCCGACGCGAGCTGGCCCACTTCCTGATCGACGCCTACCGCGTCAGCATTCGTCGCGCCACCGCCGTCGTTCAACTGCGGCAGGCCACCTATTTTTATCGCCCACATCCGCGTGACGATCGTGCCGAGCGACAGCGAATCCGCGAGATCGCCGCCACGCGCATTCGTTACGGTGCGCGCCGCATCCACGTCCTGCTGCGGCGCGAGGGCTGGTTGATTAATCACAAGAAGACCTACCGGATATTGCGAGGAAGGGCTAAATCTGCGGCGCAAGCGGCCCAAGCGGCGGGTGGCGGCCGCGCATCGACAAACCCGGCCATCTCCAACTTGAACGCGTGCTGGAGCATGGATTTCGTGGCCGATCAGCTGTTCAACGGCCAAAAAATCCGGGCGTTAACTGTAGTGGATCATTTTAGCCGGGAGAGCTTGGCGATCACGGTGGATTTCGCGCTGAAAGCGGCGGACGTGGTGGCGACCATGCCGCACGTACAAACCCTGCGCGGGACGCCGCAACGGATTCAGGTCGATAATGGTAGCGAATTCATTTCGTTGGTGCTGGATCAATGGGCTTATGAGCACGGCGTCACGCTGGACCTCTCGCGGCCAGGCAAACCGACGGATAATGCCTTTATCGAGTCGTTTAACGGCAGCCTGCGGGATGAGTGCCTGAACGTGCATTGGTTTCTGTCGCTGGATGATGCGCGTGACGAAATCGAGCGTTGGCGACAGGATTACAACTAATTCAGGCCACACAGTTCGCTGGGCGAGCGGACTCCCAGCGAGTTTCGACTAGCCCATCTTGAAGCCGAAAATCTCCAACTTAGACCGCTCAGTTAGTTGGGAGGGGCACTGTTGCACAAATCCACCCCCACCGCAGCTTGGTAAGATAGCGGCATGACCAAGCCCGCTCCAAAACGCTACCGAACGACCAACTGGAAAGCCTACAACCAAGCCCTGATCCAACGCGGCTCTCTGTCCGTCTGGTTCGACACAACCATGTCATGGCAGGCGACTCCGCAGGGCAAGCGCGGGCGGACACAAACCTATAGCGATGTAGCTATTCAGTTCTGTTTGACTATCAAGAACCTGTTTGGACTGCCTTTGCGGCAGACCATCGGTTTCATCCAAAGCCTGCTCAAGCTGGCGGGCCTGGACTGGAGCGTCCCCGACTACAGCACGCTATCCAGACGGCAGCAAACGCTGCAGGTCCAAATTCCCTACCAGAAAGGCTCGGGCGCGCTGCATCTGCTGGTGGATAGCACTGGCATCAAGATGCTGGGCGAAGGCAATGGGATGGACGCCCCCTCCTCTAAACGGCATCGCAGTGCCACAGTGAGATGACTATCACCTCACTGAATTGAAGGGAGCGTCACCATGAACGGTAGAACGATCGGGTTGGATCTGGCCAAAAACGTGTTTCAAGTTCACGGAGTCGATGAACATGGCAAGGTGGTGCTGCGCAAACAGGTGACGCGACACCAAGTGGCTGCTTTCTTTGCCAACCTACCGCCCTGCCTCATTGGAATGGAGGCCTGTGGCAGCGCCCATCACTGGGCTCGCAAGCTCCAGAGCATGGGCCACGTCGTTAAACTGATGGCTCCCCAGTACGTCAAGCCCTATGTCAAGACCAACAAGAACGATGCTGCGGATGCCGAGGCCATCTGCGAGGCAGTGACCCGACCGAACATGCGGTTTGTGCCGATCAAGAATGTGGAACAGCAAAGCGTGCTGGCGCTGCACCGTGTACGTCAGGGTTTTGTCAAAGCCCGCACTGCCCAGGCAAACCAGATCCGTGGTCTGCTGGCTGAGTTCGGGCTGATCCTTCCCCAAGGCATCGGCCACATTGTCAACCAGGCTCCAGGACTCATTGAAGATGTCCGCAACGAACTGCCTGGATCATTTCGACTGCTGATTCAGCGCCTGCTTGATCATCTGAAGGCGCTGGACAAGCAAGTCAGCGAGCTCGAAACGCAGATACTAGCCTGGCACCGCCAAAGCGAGCTCAGCAAGAAACTAGAGCAAATACCGGGCATTGGCCCCATCACCGCCAGTGCGCTGGTCGCCTCTCTGGGTAACGCCAAGAACTTTGATGGGGGTCGGCAGGTGGCAGCCTGGCTGGGGCTGGTGCCTCGACAACACTCCAGCGGAGGGAAGCAAAACCTGCTAGGTATCAGCAAGCGCGGTGACACGTACCTCAGAACCTTGCTGATTCATGGTGCCCGAGCGGTGATCTTTCATGCAACCCGCAAGACGGAACCTGATGCGACCTGCAACTGGGTGAACCAGGTGGTCAACCGGCGCAACAAGAACGTGGCGGCGGTGGCGCTGGCTAACAAGAATGCTCGCATCGTCTGGGCATTGTTGGCTCATGATCGTCAGTATCAGGCGGGATATATCCCCACCAAGCTCTGCGCCTGATAAACCGACCGAGTGGTCGCCACCAAGTCAAGCAATAGCCATGGGGGGGAGTAGAACCAGCGATTGCTCAGGCAATCATGAAGTGATGGTAAGACAGGTCAGACCGTGGTTGGCAAAGCCCGTTCCATTCGCGGCACCTTAAGTGCGAGAAGGCGATTGAGGCGTCAACCAGCGTAACCCATCAGGGACAATGGCATGGTTCCACGAACAAAGTCCGAATGTACGGGTGCAATCTATACCTTCACGCTGTCATGAATTGAGCGCTTGGCAAACTGGGGGCGTCCATGTACGAATGGAAAACCAAGAAGCACGGTGCAGAATACCGCCGGCAATGGGGTAAGGTGCATCTGGGCATCGATGCGGAAACCCTGCAAATCCGCGCCATTGAAGTCACGGACAATCGCCAGGGCGATGCGCAAATGCTACTTTCGCTATTGGCGCAAATCCCGGCCGATGAGCCGATAGGCTGCGTGAGCGGCGACGGGGCTTTCGATACCAAAGCGTGCCATGAGGCGATTGCCGTGCGTGGCGCGATCGGATGCATTCCGCCCCGCAAGAATGCGAAACAGTGGAAAGGAAATTCGCTGGGGGTGCTGGCTCGCAACGAGATTCTACGGGCGACCAAGCGACTAGGCAGGGCGATCTGAAAACGTTGGAGCGGCTACTATCGCCGCAGCCTGGTGGAAGCCAAGATACATTGCTTCAAACGGTTGGGTGAAAAGGTGACGGCCCGGCGTTTCGATGGTCAAGTGGCAGAGCTGCAAGTACGCGCTGCTATCTTGAACCGCTTCAGCATGCTGGGCCGCCCTTGTACGGTGACTGTGGCGTAAATCTGTTTGGGGAAAGGGGAAACTCGTCCTGCCTGGGATTTGTGCAACAGAGCCGTCAAGAAGTTGAAAAATGGAAATGAATTTCATTATTGATCAGCATTCGATAGGCAAGGCTGACGCCCCGCCAGTGACATGTGGTATTTTAGGAACGACAAGAACAGCGGGGCATGCGCACTCTGGCTGTACACACCGCCATCCTTGTACTAATTTTACCATCCGCACCACACATCAGATCGACGCATCTCAAGTCAGGCTCTGTCATCAGGACCCAAAGTAGGAGCGAGAACCCCTTCAGCGCCCTACAGTAGCCCTACAACTCAACAAGCACAAAGAAAAACGACTTACAGCGGTTGCTGTAAGTCGTTGTTTTATCTGGTGGGCCCCCCGAGAGTCGAACTCGGCACCAACGGATTATGAGTCCGCTGCTCTAACCAAGCATGAGCTAGAGGCCCTGAAAGAGAGAGCGATTATAACGTGGAAAATAAAAATCCCCAAGCCTTGGCCTGGGGATTTCGCAAGATTTACGCCAAACGCTTACTGGCCGCCCGGTTCGTTGTCCAGGAAGCTGCGCAGACGCTCGGAGCGCGTCGGATGACGCAGCTTGCGCAGCGCCTTGGCCTCGATCTGACGAATACGCTCGCGGGTCACGTCGAACTGCTTGCCCACTTCTTCCAGCGTGTGGTCGGTGTTCATGTCGATGCCGAAACGCATGCGCAGGACTTTCGCCTCGCGCGGCGTCAGGGTGTCCAGCACTTCCTTGGTCGCGTCCTTCAGGCTGGAGTACATCGCCGCGTCGGACGGGGCCAGGTTGTTCTGGTCCTCGATGAAGTCGCCAAGATGGGAATCGTCGTCGTCGCCGATCGGGGTTTCCATGGAGATGGGCTCCTTGGAAATCTTCATGATCTTGCGGATCTTCTCTTCCGGCATTTCCATCTTCTCGGCCAGTTCCGCCGGATCCGGCTCGCGGCCGCTTTCCTGCAGGATCTGCCGCGAGATGCGGTTCATCTTGTTGATGGTCTCGATCATGTGCACCGGGATGCGGATGGTGCGCGCCTGGTCCGCGATGGAGCGGGTGATCGCCTGGCGAATCCACCAGGTGGCGTAGGTCGAGAACTTGTAGCCGCGGCGGTATTCGAACTTGTCCACCGCCTTCATCAGACCGATATTGCCCTCCTGGATCAGATCCAGGAACTGCAGACCGCGGTTGGTGTACTTCTTGGCGATGGAGATCACCAGACGCAGGTTGGCTTCGATCATTTCCTTCTTGGCGCGACGCGCCTTGGATTCGCCCGCCGACATCTGGCGGTTGATTTCCTTCAGGGCCTTGATCGACAGCATGGCCTTGTCCTGCAGATCGGACAGGCGGGTCTGCTTCTCGATGATGGCGTGCTTGAAGCGAGTCAGCGCCTCGCTCCAGGCCTTGCCGGAGGCAATCTCGTTTTCCACCCAATCCAGGTTGGTCTCGTTGCCCGGGAACACCTTGATGAAGTGGGCGCGGTCCATGCGCACGCGGCTGACGCAGATGTCCTGGATGTCGCGCTCGTAAGTGCGGATCTCGTTGACGCGGCCGCGCAGCGACTCACAGAGGCTTTCCACCTGACGGGTAGCGAAACGCACCAGCATGAATTCGGTGGTGATCGCGTCTTGCAGTTCCAGGTATTCCTTGCTCTGCGGACCCTTGGCGTTCAGCGCCTTGACCATCTTGTCGAACAAGAGGCGCACGCCGGCGAAGTGCTCCAGCGCTTCCTGCTTCAGCTCTTCCAGATTGGCCGCGGCATCGGCGTCGGCGTCGACTTCCTCGGCGTCCTCGTCCTCTTCCTCTTCCTCTTCCAGCAGCTCGTCCACGGCTTCCGGCTCGGCGAACTGAGCGTCAGCCTCGGTCGGGGCGTTGAGGTCGATAAAGCCGTCCACCACTTCGTCGACGCGGATTTCATCGCGCGCCACGCGCTCCATCAGCTCCAGCACCTCGGCGATGGTGCCGGGGCAGGCGGAGATGGCCTGGATCATGTACTTGAGGCCGTCCTCGATCCGCTTGGCGATCTCGATTTCGCCTTCGCGGGTCAACAGCTCCACCGAGCCCATTTCGCGCATGTACATGCGCACCGGGTCGGTGGTGCGGCCGAATTCGGAATCCACCGAGGACAGGGCCGCTTCGGCCTCTTCCACGGCATCCTCGTCCGCCACCGACGGGGTGGCGTCGGACATCAGCAAGGTTTCGGCGTCCGGCGCTTCTTCATATACCTGAATGCCCAGACCGGAAATCATCGTCACGATGTTTTCGATCTGCTCGGCGTCGGATACGTCTTCCGGCAGGTGGTCGTTGATTTCGGCGTAGGTCAAATACCCACGCTCTTTGCCCAGCGCGATCAGCTGGCGCAAGCGTTTCCGCTGCTCTTCCAGGCTCATCACTTCCGGTGGGCTGTCCTGCACATCTTTCTGGTTTTCGGGAGAGGCCGCCATTTCGCTTCCTGCTTGAAAAAAAGCCGAAAAAAACAGTTGATTATAACACAACTACCTGAACTTTTCCGCCGAGCCTGTTAACTCGGCGGCGAGAACATTTCCCGCAACAACTGGCCCATCAAGACCTTCTCCTCTGGCGTCAAACCTTCGTGCCGGTCCTTCTGTTTTAGCCGCTCCAGCTGCTCCGCATGCAGCATTTTCAACAATCTGGCGTTGCCATCCTGAAACAGCTGGCGGTCGTCGGCGCCGGGGTCCGAGAACTCGTCCGGATCCTGCATCGCCTGCTGCAGCACGCTGTCGATCAAACCTTCGTACGGCGTGCCGCGCAGGCCTTCAATCAATTGCGCCGTATTCGGCGATTCGCCATGCTCCAGCACGCGCTCGGCCAGCATGGCGAAGCAGGCCAGCTCGTCGGACAGCGCCAGGCTGTCCGGCAATTGGACATCGGCCGCCCATTCCGGGTTCATCAACAGCCACTTGATCAGTTTCTTGACCATGGTGGCGTTCAACGGACGCTGCGACTCCGCCGGCAGCCGGTACTCTCGCTTGCCGCCGCGGCCGCCGCGCTCTCGCTGCGGCTTGGCCTTGGCACCGGTGAGCATGTCCAGCTCATCGACATCGACGCCGGCCATCTCGGCCAGGCGCTTGCGTATCATGTAGCCGAACGCCGGCGCGACGATCTGCGCCAGCAGCGGCGTGGCCACGCGAATCAGCTCCGCCTGGCCCTCCGGCGTCGCGAGATTGACGCCTCGGCACAGCTCGCGGGTGAAATACACCGATAGCGGCAGGCTGTGCTGGGTCAACAATTCCTCAAACGCATCGGCGCCGAATTCGCGGACATAGCTGTCTGGATCGTGCTCGGTCGGCAGGAACAGAAAATTCAGCGACTTGCCGTCCACCAGCTGCGGCAAGCTGTTCTCCAGCGCCCGCCACGCCGCCTTCTGCCCGGCGGCATCGCCGTCGAAGCAGAAGTAGACCTGATCGGCATGCTTGAGCAACTTGCGCACATGCTCGCCGGTGGTGGCGGTGCCCAGCGTGGCGACTGCGTAGCTTATGCCGTATTGCGCCAGCGCCACCACGTCCATATAACCTTCGACCACCAGCACCCGGTTTTTATCCCGGATCGCCTGCCGCGCCTCGTACAGGCCGTAAAGCTCGCGGCCCTTTTCGAACAGCGGCGTTTCCGGCGAGTTCAGGTATTTCGGCTCGCCCTTGCCCAGCACCCGCCCGCCGAAGCCGACGATGGCGCCGCGCTGATTGCGGATAGGGAACATCAGCCGGTCTCGGAAGCGGTCGTAGCGACGGCCGCTATCCTCGGCGACGATCACCAGGCCGGCTTCCACCAGCTTCTCGTCCTGATAGTTCTGGACGGCGGCTTCCAGGTTCTGCCAGCCATCCGGCGCGTAGCCGAGGCCGAAGCGCGCGGCAATCTCGCCGGACAGCCCCCGCCCCTTGCAATAGGCGACGGCATTGGCCGCGCCCTTCAGCTCGCGGCGGTAGAAATCGCTGGCCTGCTGCATCAGCTGCTCCAGCGAAACCTGCTTCTCGCGCGCCTTGCGGCTGGCTTCCGGATTGACGCTGCGCTCGTTCGGCACCTGCATGCCTATGCCTTCGGCCAGCAGTTTCACGGCATCGATAAAACCTATGCCCTGATACTCCATGACGAAACCGATGGCCGAGCCATGCGCGCCGCAGCCGAAGCAGTGGTAAAACTGCTTGCTGGGGCTAACGGTAAATGAGGGCGACTTTTCCTTGTGAAAGGGGCAACAGGCCAGATAGTTCTGGCCGCCCTTTTTCAAGGGGACGTAGCGATCCACCACGTCGACGATGTCGACGCGGGACAGCAGTTGATCGATGAAATCCTGCGGAATCAAATCCTGCCACCTGATGCGTAGGTCACGCGCTCAGCTTGGCCTTGATCAGCGCCGAAACCTGCGCCATGTCGGCGCGGCCGGCCAGTTGCGGGCGCAACGCGCCCATCACCTTGCCCATGTCCTGCATGCCGGCGGCGCCGGTATCGGCCACGGCCTTGGCGATCAAGGCTTCGATCTCGGCCTGGCTCAGTTGTTGCGGCATGTAAGCCATCAGCACGTCCATCTCGGCCTGCTCCTTGTCCACCAGATCCTGGCGCTGCGCGGCCTGGTACTGGGAAATGGAGTCACGACGCTGCTTGATCATCTTGTCGATGACGGCGGTGATGCCGGCGTCGTCCAGTTCGATACGCTCGTCCACTTCTTTCTGCTTGATGGCGGCCAGCAACAGGCGGATCGCCGCCAGCTTGTCGGCTTCCTTGGCCTTCATGGCGGACTTCATGTCGTCGGTGATGCGAACTTTGAGGCTCATGTCGTGCTCACTTGAGATGCGGCGCTGCGATGGGCAGCATGGGAAATGCGGGAGTACAAATGGCAAAACCGCAGGCATGGCCTGCGGTCCTGCTTGGTGCCAGGGAAACTCTTAGTAGAGTTTCGGCGGCAGCATTTGGCTGCGGATGCGCTTGTAGTGGCGCTTAACCGCGGCAGCGTGCTTGCGCTTGCGCTCGGTGGTCGGCTTCTCGTAGAACTCGCGGGCGCGCAGTTCGGTCAGCAGACCAGTCTTTTCCACAGCGCGCTTGAAGCGACGCAGAGCTACTTCGAACGGTTCGTTCTCTTTAACGCGAATATTCGGCATTACTTAAGGGTCCTTGATTTCTTTAGGGCAGGGCCAAGGCCTCTGCCTGTAAAAACAGCATTTTAGCAATGTTGCTGCGATTATAAAAGTCTAAAAGGCTTCGTCACGCCTGGTTGTGGCGTTTTGCGCTGCAAATAGCGGGCGCTCAGGCCGAAAAAACGTCACGGCTTGACGGAAGAAATCACCCCCTCACTAGGAGAACTTGGCGTTGCACTATAAAAACGCTTCGGCATCCGGCCGGCCAGATAGGCGGCGCGGCCAGCTTCCACGGCCAGTTTCATCGCGTGCGCCATTTGAACCGGATTGCGCGCGGCGGCAATCGCGGTATTCATCAGCACGCCATCGCAGCCCAGCTCCATCGCGATCGCCGCGTCGGACGCGGTGCCGACGCCGGCATCCACAATCACCGGAACCTTGGACTGCTCGATAATCAATTGCAGATTCCACGGATTCAGAATGCCCATGCCGGAGCCGATCAGGCTGGCCAGCGGCATGATCGCGCAGCAGCCGATTTGCTCCAGCTCGCGCGCGACAATGGGATCATCCGAGGTATAGACCAACACGTCGAAACCTTCGGCCACCAGCACTTCCGCGGCCTTCAGCGTTTCTTTGACGTTGGGATACAGATTATTGGGGTCGCCCAGCACTTCCAGCTTCACGAAGCGGTGGTCGTCCAAGAGCTCGCGCGCCAGGCGCAGCGTGCGGATCGCATCCTCGGCGGAGTAGCAGCCCGCCGTGTTGGGCAGCAGGTTATACCGGCTTTGCGGCAAAAAGTCCAGCAAATTCGGCTCGTTAGGGTTCTGGCCCAGATTCACCCGACGGATCGCCGCCGTGATGATTTCCGCGCCAGAGGCCTCCAGCGCTTCGGCTGTCTGCTCGAAGCTGCTGTATTTGCCGGTCCCCACCAGCAAACGGGAATGGAACACCCTGCCCGCTATCACCAGTTGATCGCTCACCTGCACACCTCTTCTTCTATCGGTTAATACGGGATGGCCTGCGCGGGCGAACTAGCCGCCGCCGACAGCCACCACGATTTCCAGCACGTCGCCGTCAGCCAGCCGCGACTCGGCATAGCTGCTGCGCGGGACGATCTCGCCGTTGCGCTCGATGGCGATGCGCTTGCCGGTCAAGGCCAGCGCGTCGATCAGCTCGGCAAACGTGGCGACGCCGGCGACGCTTTTCGCCTCGCCGTTGATCTGCAAGTTCAATTGACTCATTTTCTCTCCACGCGTTGCACCACCGCCAGCTGGCGGATGGCGGCGAGCACGCGCTCCAGATGCTCCACGCCCTCCACTTGCAGGCGGAAGTGGATGTTGAACAGGCCGTCGCCGTCGCGGCTGCTGTCCTGGGTGTCGGCACTCTCGATATTGGCCGAGGCCTGCGAAATGGCCGTGGCGATGTCGGCCAGCGCGCCGCGCTCGTTGCGCGCCAGCACGCCGACGGTGGCGCCGAACATCCGGTCGCGCTGCGCCTCCCAGTTCACTTCCAGCAGCTTGTCGTGATCGGCGCGGCGCGCATTCGGACATTCCACGCGGTGGATCACCAGGCCCTGGCCCTTGGTGATCACGCCCAGGATATCGTCGCCGGGCAAAGGATTGCAGCAGCTGGACAGCTGCACCATGCCGGCCTCGTTGCCGCGTATGGTGATGGGGCCGACACGCACGCCCTCGCCCAGCCGCTCGCCGGCCAGCTCCAGCATGCGGCGCGCCACCACGATGGGCAGCAGCTTGCCGGCGCCGATCTCGGCCAGCACGTCTTCAAAGCCGCTGATTTTCTCTCCATAGGCGGCGAGGTATTCGGCGCGCAGTTCCTCGCTGACCGCCAGCGGCGTGGACGCCAGCGCGCCCACGGCTTGGCGCAGCAGCTTTTCGCCCAGCGAAACGGCTTCCTCGCGCTGCAGGCTCTTCAAATAGTTGCGGATGCCGGAGCGGGCGCGGCCGCTCTGCACAAAGGCCAGCCAGGACGGATTGGGCTTGGCCTGGGTCGACGTTATGATTTCCACGGTGTCGCCATTGCGCAACACCGTACGCAGCGGCACCAGCGCGTGATTGACGCGCGCGGCGATGCAGCGATGGCCGATGTCGGTGTGCACCGCATAGGCAAAGTCCACCGGCGTGGCGCCTTGCGGCAGCACCATGATCTTGCCCTTGGGCGTGAACACGTACACCTCGTCCGGGAACAGGTCGATCTTGATGTGCTCCAGGAACTCGACGGCGTCGTCGCTCTCCTCCTGCATGTCCAACAGCTTTTGCAGCCACTGGTGGGTGCGCTGCTGGGCGGTGTTGACGCCCTCGCCGCTCTTGTACATCCAGTGCGAGGCCACGCCGGCCTCAGCCACATTGTGCATTTCGCGGGTGCGGATCTGCATCTCCACCGGCGTACCGTACGGGCCGAACAGCGTGGTATGCAGGCTCTGGTAGCCATTGCCCTTGGGAATGGCGATGTAATCCTTGAATTTGCCGGGAATCGGCTTGTACAGGCTGTGCAGCGCGCCCAGGGCCAGGTAGCAGGCCGGCACGTCATTGACGACGACGCGGAAGCCATAGATGTCCAGCACTTCGGAAAACGACAGGTGCTTCTCCTGCATTTTCTTGTAGATGCTGTAGAGATTCTTTTCGCGGCCCTTGATGGTGGCCTCGATATTGCTCTGCACCAGCCGCTGGCTGACCGCCAGCAGAATCTTGTTGACCACTTCGCGGCGGTTGCCGCGCGCGGCGCGCACCGCCTTGGACAGCACGCTGTAGCGATGCGGATGCAGATGCTTGAACGCCAGGTCCTGCAGTTCGCGGTAGACCTTGTTCAGGCCGATGCGGTTGGCGATCGGCGCGTAGATTTCCAGCGTTTCCAGCGCGATGCGGCGACGCTTGTCCTCGCGCATGGAGTCCAGCGTGCGCATATTGTGCAGCCGGTCGGCCAGCTTGACGATGATGACGCGGATGTCGCGCGCCATCGCCAGCACCATTTTGCGGAAGCTTTCAGCCTGGGCCGCTTCCTTGGTCTGGTATTCCAGCCGCTCCAGCTTGGACAGGCCGTCCACCAGATCGGCGACGATCTTGCCGAACTTTTCGATCAGCGTCGGCTTGGTGACGCCGGTGTCTTCCAGCACATCATGCAGCAAGGCCGCGGCCAGGCCCTGCACATCCAGCCGCCAGTCGGTGAGCATGGTGGCCACCGCCAGCGGATGGGTGATGTAGGGCTCGCCGCTCTTGCGGGTCTGCCCCTCATGCGCCTCGCGGCTGACCGCGAAAGCCTGCTTGAGCAGCGCGACGTCTTCCGGCTTGAGGTAGCGGGCGGCGTTCTCGAAGAAAACCGCCGCTTCGGACTCGATCAGGGCGTCGTAATCAATACCGGTCTCAATGCCGCTGGCCATCGTCCACTCCAATTACAGCGAATCAGGCCTTGCCGCGGTTGAGGATTTCCTTGCCGACATGGCCGGCGGCGATTTCACGCAGGGCAACCACGGTCGGCTTGTGGCGACCCGGCTCGACAAAGGCGCTGGCGCCGGAAGCCACTTGGCGCGCGCGGTAAGCGGCGGCCAGAGTCAGGTCAAAGCGGTTCTGGATGCGATCCAGACAATCGTCAACAGTAATACGGGCCATGGGTTCTCTCTGCTAAATGACGTTACAGGGTTCACTATATCGAATTTTCGCCTTGGCAAGTCAGCCTCGGCGACACTATTTTTACTGCGCGCCGGCCGTTCCCATGTGACGGAACATCTCGGCCAGGCGGCGGCACTGCACTTCGCTGCGCAAGCGGCGGGCGCGGACGATGCTGATCAGGTCCAGCCGCGCGCGCTCGAAGTCGTCGTTGACCACGATGTAGTCGTATTCGGCGATCTTGTCGATCTCGGCGCGGGCCGATGCCAGACGGCGCAGGATGACTTCCTCAGTATCGGTATCGCGGCCGCGCAGGCGGCGCTCCAGCTCCTCGATGGACGGCGGGGCGATGAAGATGCCGATTGCGCCGGGAAACACTTTGCGCACCTGTTCGGCGCCTTGCCAGTCGATTTCCAGCAGGATGTCCTGGCCGACTTCCAGGCGGCTGCGGATCCACGGCGCGCTGGTGCCGTAGTAGTTGCCGTAAACCTCGGCGTACTCGAGGAAGTCGCCGCGATCGATCATGGCATCGAAGGTGGCCTTGTCGACGAAGTGGTAGTGCTTGCCATCGATTTCGCCCTTGCGCGCCGGACGGGTGCTGTAGGAAATCGACAGTTCGACGCTGGGCTCGGCCTGCAGCAAGGCGGTCACCAGCGAGGTTTTGCCGGCGCCGGACGGCGCCACCACGATGTAGATGTTACCGATGGGCTGGTCCATGAGAATTCAGTACAACTTTGCCAAAGAGTAATTTTTCAGGATAGCACAGCAGGCCGTGGATTGTTAATAGAAGACATATTTTCACGTCAAGATTTAGGTGTTTGAGCCCCCTCGGCCCGATAATGCGCCGTTTTCGTTTTGACGCAACACACCTTGGAGTCGCCCCGAATGCAACTGCTGGAGAGCTTGTTCAAGCTGAAAGAACACGGCACCACGGTCCGGACCGAAGTCATCGCCGGCTTCACCACCTTCCTGACCATGGCTTATATCGTGCTGGTCAACCCGCTGATCCTGTCGAGCACCGGCATGGATCTGAACGCGGTGTTCGTGGCCACCTGCCTGGCCGCAGCCCTCGGCACCGCCATCATGGGCCTGGTGGCCAACTACCCTATCGCCCTGGCCCCGGGCATGGGCCTGAACGCCTATTTCACTTTCAGCGTGGTCAAGGGCATGGGCCTGTCGTGGGAAACTGCCCTCGGCGCGGTATTCATCTCCGGCATCGTATTCTTGGCGGTCAGCCTGTTCAAGGTGCGGGAAGCCATCGTCAACGCCATTCCGCAATCGCTGAAGTTCGCCATCTCGGCCGGCGTCGGCATGTTCCTGGCCATCATCGCGCTGAAGAACGCCGGCGTGATCGCGCCGCACCCGGAAACCTATCTGACGCTGGGCGACATCCATAAGCCGACCACGCTGTTGGCCATCGTCGGCTTCTTCCTGATCGTGGCGCTGGAATACCGCAAGGTGCCGGGCTCCATCATCATCGGCATCCTGACCGTGACCGCGCTGTCGATCGCCTTCGGCCTGTCGCCGTTCAAGGGCATCGTCGCCCCGGTGCCGAGCATGGAACCGACTTTCATGAAGATGGACATCGCCGGCGCGCTGCAAGCCGGCTTGATCGGCGTCATCTTCGTATTCTTCTTCGTCGACCTGTTCGACACCACCGGCACTCTGGTGGGCGTGTCGCACCGCGCCGGCCTGCTGGACAAGGACGGCAAGCTGCCGCGGCTGAAGCGCGCGCTGATGGCGGACTCCATCGCCATCACCGCCGGCGCCGTGATGGGCACCTCGTCCACCACCGCCTATGTCGAATCCGCCGCCGGCACCGCCGTGGGCGGCCGCACGGGCCTGACCGCCGTGGTGGTGGCCCTGCTGTTCCTGGCCGCGCTGTGGCTGTCGCCGCTGGCCGCCACCGTGCCGGCCTACGCCACCGCGCCGGCGCTGTGCTATGTCGCCGTGCTGATGGCGCGCGGCCTCGCCGAGATCGAATGGAACGACCTGACCGAATCCGCGCCGGCCGTGATGACCGCGCTGGCCATGCCGTTCACCTTCTCCATCGCCGACGGCATCGCCTTCGGCTTCATCAGCTACGCCGTGATCAAGATTCTGGCCGGCCGCTTCGCCGATCTGAAGCCGGCCGTGCTGGTGATCGCCGCGTTGTGGGTGTTCAAGCTGGCGTTCTTCCACTAAACGCGGAATAATCGTTTCGCCTCTGGGCTCGCCGCCATGCGCGGCGAGCCTTTTTGCTGCCGACTGAATCGCTTCAGTCGCGCAGTCTCTTGATTTCGAAGTACAATACAGCCATGGAAAACCTCAGCAATCTCGACTACTCCAGCTATCTGAAAGGCTGGATCCGCACCGTACCGAACTGGCCGCAGCAAGGCGTGATGTTCCGCGACATCACTCCGCTGCTGCAGAACCCGAAAACCTTCCGCATGCTGATCGACATCTATGTCCATCGCTACATGACGGAGAAGGTGGACCTGGTGGCCGGCCTGGACGCGCGCGGCTTCATCATCGGCTCGGTGCTGGCCTATGAGCTGAATGTCGGCTTCGTGCCCATCCGCAAGAAGGGCAAACTGCCGTTCACCACGGTGGAAGAGGAATACGAACTGGAATACGGCAACGCGACGGTGGAAATGCATACCGACGCCTGCAAGCCGGGCGACCGCGTCATCCTGATCGACGACCTCGTCGCCACCGGCGGCACCATGATGGCCGGCTACAAGTTGCTGAAGCGCATGGGCGCCGATGTGCTGGAAGCCGCGGCCATCATCGAGTTGCCGGAACTCGGCGGCGGACAGCTGGTGCGCGACGGCGGCCTGGACCTGTTCACCGTCTGCAGCTACAAGGGACACTGATTCCCAAGCGCCGCGTCAACCATTGCCAACGGAACCGAGCACGGTTCCGTTTTTTATTGCCCGCCGCCAAACAAAAAAGCCCGGCGCAAGGCCGGGCAAGGGACACGGAGTCATACCACTACTCAATCCTTCTCCAGGGACACCTGAACGGCCTGGCCGCTGACGCGCAGTTTCAGCGGCGCGCCGGGCGTATTGGCCCAATCTCCGTTCACGGTCATGGCCTGGCCATTGACCTGATAATCCAGCTTGGCCTGACGGTTGGCGCTGAACGCCAGCTTCACCATCTGGCCATGGACCTGAACATCGGCAGCCGGCTGCGCGCCGTGCAGCTCGACATCCGCTTTGACGGCCTGCCCGTCGAGCGACAAGGTCCGGCTCTCGCCCTTGAAGTCCAGCGTCAAGGCGTCGCCCTTGGCGTTCAGCTCGCCGACTTTGCCTTCGACATCGCCCTTGATCGCGCGGCCATTGAGCTTGACCAGGCGGTAGGCGCCCTTCAGATCGACATCAATCGCCTGGCCATGCACCTGCACGGCATCAAAAGTGCCGTTCAGGTCGCCATCGAAAGCCTTCAAGTCGACATCGATCTGCTTGCCCGGCTTGACGTTGCCCTTTATCACCAGGCCGCAGCGGTCTGCCGCCACGGCGCCCAGATCGATCTGAAATGTCAGCTCTCGGCCCTGCCGCGTGGCGTTGACTTTGCAACGCGTGTCGGACCAGTTGCGCTTCTCCAGATTCAACTTGTACGGTTTGGCGGCGTCGACGCTGAGTTCCAGCTTCACGGCATCGCCGCGGAAATTCAGCTTGTCGATATTGCCGGTCTCTTCCGCCTGGGCGGCGCCTGCCGCCAGCATCAGGCAGCAGGCGATTCTAACGGTGTGCATCAATACTTCCCCTTCACAGAGCTTCAATTCAGAAACAGCCAGTACAGCGCAGCGCAGGCCGTCAGCGCCGCGGCGATGCCGGACAACCGGATCGCCAGCTGCTGGCGGCTATGGCGCAGAATGCGGCGGCGGGCGAAGGCGGCAGCCGCCATTTGCCGGGTCTCGGTCAGGATGGCCAGCAATTGGCTTTCGCTGCCGCGGTCGCTCGCCGCATCGCGAATATAACCGCGATAGTCGTTGAGAATCTTGCGCAATTCGGCTTCCGGCAGCTGTACCAAAGTCAGTTGCAACTGTTGCAGGCAGGCATCGTTCTTCATGATCGTCACTCCCATTTGATTGCAAGTTTATGGTTCAGGCCGCGGCGTTTTCGCGGTCTTTGCCGGATACCAGTTCAATCTGATACTTCACATAGGCCACCAGCGCGCGCCAGGTCAGCCGCGTCAGCCAGACGCAGAACAACAGTCCCAAAGCGCCAGCCGTCAGCAAGCCCAAGCCCACCACCAGCGCGCTCATCCCCACTGACAGGCCAGGCAAGGCATCGATCTGGATGTGGTCGGTGCCGTCTTTGAGCGCGATCCTGCTTTCTGAAATTTCCAGCGCGCTATCGCCATCCCTCAGCGAAATGCTGCCTTTGGCGCCGCTGGCGTCGAACTTCAGCGCGGCGCCGCCGGCCGAGGCGTCCAATTTCACCAGCCGGCTGTTGTCGTCGACACGGGCGGTGAACACATCCCCGCTGTCTTCGCGCAGGGTCAGTTCGCGGATTTCGCGGCCATTGACGCTGACCTCGTGCGCATCGATCCGGGCCAACTGGCGCACGGCCGGCTGGCTGGCGTCCACCTGCAATTTGCCCTGCCGTTTGAACACCAGCAGCGCGTCGCCCTGCCGGGTCTTGAGCTCGAAACGGTCGCCATCATCCGGATTCAGCATCAGGCGTCCGTTATCTATCCAGACCTGCTCGGCGTGATCGTCCTTATCGCTGCGCCAGGCCATTTCCGCGCCATGGTCGCCGTGGCGGCCGATATACCAGCCGGAACCGTCGCTGGTGAATTGCGGCCAGCCGAACAAGCCGTGGCTGCCCCAAGCCACCACCACCACCAGGCCCGACAGCAGCAAGCTGACCGACACGATATAACCGACGGTCAGGAAGATCAGATAGATCATGAACGGCAAGGCCAGCACGAAATTCAGCACGCCCAGCCCCGCGATCGAAACCACCACCCGCGACAGATTGGTGAAGGAGCGATGCTCCTGCCATTGCCGATAGTGGGTTTGCGCCTTCAATTCGCGCGCCAGCTTCTGCGGGCTGCCCAGCGCCGCCACCACCTCGGCTTCATCGCGGCCATCGGCCAGCGCGTCGTTGAAATACTCTTCATAGTCGGCGAGGATTTCCTTCACCGTTTCCGGCCTCAGGCCGGACAGCCCCTGTTCAAGCTGACGCAAGAAATCTTTCCGTGTCATTGCGGTGCCTCCTCTGTCATTGCCGCCGGTCCGCCCCGCAGCACGTTTTCCACTTCGGCCACAAACTCCTGCCATTCCCGCCGCATCATTTCCAGCTCGCGCCGGCCGTTGTCGGTCAGCTTGTAATATTTGCGCGAGGGGCCGGACGACGATTCGACCAGATAGGTACTGACCCATAACTCATTCTGCAGCCGGCGCATCAGCGGATAGATGGTGCCTTCGCTGATGTCCATGCCCTGCGACAACTTGCTGACCAGTTCGTAGGCGTAGCTGTCGGCCTGGGCCAGCACCGCCAGTACGCACATGTCCAGCGTGCCCTTTTTCAATTGTGTCTTCATATTCGATCTTCCTCGCCGACTGGCAATACACGATACCTTGCATTACAAGGGTCATCGTTGGACTGCTGCATGCGGATGTCTGACTGAACTGTATGGCAAGATACCTTGTATCGCAAGGTATCTTTCATTACCCTGCGCAACGTGAATGGAATTGCTGCTTTTTCACCACAGCGCCGCGTTTCACGCTGCATTGCAAAAAACGGATTTGCGGCCATACTTTAGCCATGCCGATGAATTACCGATTGACATCAATCTCCCGGAGAAACTGACGATGGCGCAGGCTTCCAAACCTTCTATCGCATTGGTGCTGGGCGGCGGTGCCCCCAATGCCACCCTGATGGCCGGCGCGCTGGTGGCGTTGGCCGAAGCCGGGGTGGAATTCGACATCGTCTCGGCCTCCGGCGCCGGTGCCATCGTCGGCCTGCTGTACGCCGCGCCCAGACAGGGCGACGCCATCGCGGCGCTGAGCAAGCTGGCCGACATGGGCGTATCCGACCCGCTCTACAAGCTCTTTCCGATCAATTACAAGGTGTTCAACAAGCCCGGCCAGCTGGCGGATGCCTGGCGCGCCCTGCAGGGGCGCAATCCGCTGCTGCAGGCCATTCAGCAACAGGCCGACGATGGGCCGGCGCAGCGGCTGCTGGCGGACTGGACCGGGCTGCTGCTGGCCACGCTATGCCCAAGCGATCTGAACACCGACAGCCAGGGCCTGTGCGCGCATGTGCCATTCATCGAACAGGTTGTCGATTTCGCCAAACTGAAGGATTTTCAGCCGGCCTTCTACCTCAACGCTTACAACATCACCCATGGCCACATGCGTTGCTGGGACAAACACGAAATCACTCACGACCACTTCCTGGCGGCGCTGTCCTTCCCGTTCATCTATCCGCCGTACAAGCTGGATGACGGCGACTATATCGAAGGCGCGGCCATCGACACGCTGAACTTCAAGCGGCTGTTCGAGCTGCATCCGCACATCGACTACACCATCGTGTTCGACGTGCTCGGCAGCAGCCGGCTGCTGCACCCGCCGCGCGACCTGTATGATGCCTGGGTGCAGTCCATCATCGCGCCGCTGACCGCCATCGCCCGCGACGACCTGCGGCTGTTCGAGGCGCTGCACAACCGCGATGCAAACGGGCGTCCGCGCACCGAACTGATCCGAATCAATTTCGACGCCCATATCAGCCAGGAAGGCCACCGCGAAGAGCTGGATTGGTCCTACTCCAATCTGGCCAGGCTATATCAAGCCGGCTACCAGTCAGGCAAAGACGCCTGTCGGCAGTATGGACGGCAGTTGGGCCTGTAAAATCGGCCAGCGGTAGCCTGCATCTGTCCCGGCCATACTGAAGCTTCGCCGCGGCCCGCGCGCCAGGCGGACCCCATCGAATCATCCTGCCAGGAGACCGCCATGGCCTTTCCCACCGCAGTCAACAATCAAATCACCGATGCCGTCACCCAAGCCAATGTCAAAGTGGCGGGGGATGCCCCGGCCATGGCGATCGGAAACCTCTACCAGTCCCTCGCCCACTCCACAGGCATCGTGTTCGAAAACGCCGTCTCGTCGCAGCAGCAGCTCGCCATCGCGGGCCAAGCCGGCAGCAACCAGGGCGTGATCCAGATCTACAGCGTGGGCATAGACTCCCAGGCCCTCGGCCCCATGGATGCGGCCGAGATAGAAGCGCTGATCCAGCAGCTCAAATCCGAATAGGCATGCGCCAAATGTGAAAAAGGGCTGCCATGTCTGGCAGCCCTTTCGTTTCGATCCAGCGCGCTGGCCCGATCAATACCACTCGATGCCTGGTTTCTCGGTGCTGATGATGGTGCCGGCCTCGCCCTTGACGATCCTCTCGATGTCTTCCAGCGCGCCGATGACCGCGCGCTTGCCGGTCAGGCGGGCGAACTCGCAGGCAGCCTCCACCTTCGGCCCCATGGAGCCGGCGGCAAAGCCGAGCTTGTCCATCTCGTCCGGATGCGCCTGACGGATGGCCTTGGCCTCCGGCGTGCCCCAGCCGACGAACACGCTTTTCACGTCGGTGGCGATCACGAAGTAATCCGCGTCGATCTCCCGCGCCAGCAGCGCCGAGGCCAGGTCTTTGTCGATCACCGCTTCCACGCCGACCAGCTTGTCGCCCTCGTACATGGTGGGGATGCCGCCGCCGCCGGCGGCGATCACCACTACGCCTTTTTCGATCAGCCACTTGATCGGGCGCATTTCGAAAATGCGCTTCGGTTTCGGGCTCGGCACCACGCGGCGGTAATACTGGCCGTCAGCCTTCACGCTCCAGCCCTTTTCCGCGGCCAGCTTATCGGCCTCTTCCTTGGAGTAGACCGGGCCGACGAACTTGGTCGGATTCTTGAACGCCGGATCATTGGCGTCCACTTCAGTCTGGGTCAGGATGGTGGCGATGGGCACTTCGAAGGGCAGCACATTGCCCAACTCCTGTTCCACCATATAGCCGATCATGCCCTCGGTCTGCGCGCCCAGCACATCCAGCGGATACGGCGTCACCGTGTCATCCACGTGACGGGCGTAGGCATCGTTCTGCAGGCCCAAAAGGCCCACTTGCGGCCCGTTGCCGTGGCACATCACCAGGTTATGTCCCAGCCGGGTGACGGCGGCCAGTTGCTCGGCCGCCACTTTGACGTTGGCGCGCTGGTTATCCGCGGTCATGGCCTCGCCACGACGTTGCAGGGCGTTGCCGCCCAAAGCTACGACGACTCGCATAAATCTTCCTTCCGAATACTGTCAACGAAACCGGCCAAGGGCTCCGGTCAGGAGGCCTTGGCCGGTTGATGTGTGATCGGGCCGGACTTCGCCGGCCCAAGCCCAGGCTTAGTCGCCCAGCGTAGCCACCAGAATGGCCTTGATGGTATGCATGCGGTTTTCCGCCTGTTCGAAGGCGATGCAAGCTTCGCTCTCGAACACGTCCTCGGTCACCTCGATGCCGTTGGCCAGTTCCGGGTACTGCGCGGCGATTTCCTTGCCTACCTTGGTTTCGCTGTTGTGGTAAGCCGGCAGGCAGTGCATGAACTTCACTTGCGGGTTTTCCGCGGCGGCCATCAACGCGCTGTTGACCTGGTACGGCTTCAGCAGACGGATGCGTTCGGCCCAGACTTCTGCCGGCTCACCCATGGACACCCAGACGTCGGTGTGGATGAAGTCGGTGCCCTTGACGGCTTCCTTGGCATCTTCGGTCAGCGTGATGCGGGCGCCGGTGCGCTTGGCGATCTCGCGGCACTCGGCCACCAGTTGGTCGGTCGGCCACAGGTGCTTGGGCGCGCCGATGCGGACGTCCATGCCCAGCTTGGAGCCGATCACCAGCAGCGAGTTGCCCATATTGTTGCGGGCGTCGCCCAGATAGGTGTAGCTGATCTGAGAGATGGGCTTGTCGGTGTTTTCCCACATGGTCAGCACGTCGGCCAGCATCTGGGTCGGGTGCCATTCGTCGGTCAGGCCGTTGTAAACCGGCACGCCGGCAAACTTGGCCAGCTCGTTCTCCACCATGTCCTGGTCGAAGCCGCGGTATTCGATCGCATCGTACATGCGGCCCAGCACGCGGGCGGTGTCTTTCATCGACTCCTTGATGCCGATTTGCGAACCGGACGGCCCAAGGTAGGTCACGTTGGCACCTTGGTCGTAGCAGGCCACTTCAAAGGCGCAGCGGGTGCGGGTGGAGGTTTTTTCAAAGATCAGAGCAACGTTCTTGCCCTTAAGGTGCTGCTGCTCGGTGCCGGTATATTTGGCGCGTTTCAGGTCGCGGGCCAGGTCCAGCATGTAACGGATTTCACGCGGGGTGAAGTCCAGCATTCTCAGGAAGTTACGGTTGCGCAGATTGAAAGCCATGATATTGCTCCTGATTAGAGTCTGGGCAAGCCGGCCGTCGCTCCCGGGGGAGCCGGCGGTCAACCTGTCTTATTGCACACAAACGGTATGAATTTTTCCGTCCCGGCCGGACCTGCCGGCCGGGGATGACAGCCTTACAGCTTCACTTCGTCGCGGATGATCGGGCAGGTCATGCAGTGGCCGCCGCCGCGGCCGCGGCCCAGCTCGGAAGCCGGAATCTCGATCACTTCCACGCCGTGCTCGCGCATCAGGCGGTTGGTATAGGTGTTGCGGTCGTAAGCCACCACCACGCGGCGGTCCAGCGCCACGACGTTGTTGCCGTCGTCCCACTGCTCGCGCTCGCGCTGGTAGGCGTCGCCGCCGGTCTGGATGACGCGGATTTCCTTCAAGCCCAGTGCCTGGCGCACCACTTCCACCAGTTTGACGCCTTCATGGCGCTCGAAGCGGATCTCGCCTTCGCGGTCGCCGGCATAGATGCTGGTGCAGGTGACTTCGTCGACCACGTCCGGGAACACCGACAGCAGATCGATGTCGAGGAAGCTGAACACGGTGTCCAGGTGCATCGCCGCGCGGGACTTCGGCATCTGGCAGGCGATGACGCGCTTGGCGCCGCCTTCCTTATGCAACACGCGCTTGGCCACTTGCACCACGGCTTGCGGGCTGGTGCGCTCGCCCATGCCGATCAGCACCACGCCGTTGCCGATGGGCATCACGTCGCCGCCTTCCAGCGTGGCCGGGCCGTGATCGGTGTCGCAACCGCCCCACCATACATTCACCTTGCCGGCGAACATCGGGTGGAATTGATAGATGGATTGCAGCACCAGCGTTTCCTGGCGGCGCGCCGGCCAGTACATCGGGTTCAGCGTCACGCCTTCGTAAATCCAGCAAGACGGGTCGCGCTGGAACAGGCTGTTCGGGATCGGAGGCAGCACGAAATCGGAACGGTCCAGGTAGCCGCCGAACAGGCCTTTCGGGTCGAACGGCAATTCAAACTTGGCGATGCCGCCCACCATGTGATCAGCCAGTTGGGACGAAGGCATTTCGTTCAGCCAGCTGCGCAGATCCTGCAGCATGCCGATACCCACGTTGTCGGCCTTGATTTTGCGGTCCAGTATCCAGTTGCGGGCCGCCTTGTCGTCCAGCACCTTGGCCAGCGCATCGTGCACTTCAACCACCTCGATGCCGCGGGCGCGCATCTGTTCGACCATGTAGGCGTGGTCCTTCTGCGCGCGCTCCACCCAGATCACGTCATCAAACAGCAGATCGTGGCAGTTGTCCGGAGTCAGGCGCTTATGGGCGAGTCCGGGACGACACACCATCACGGTTCGCAGCTTGCCACACTCAGAATGAACACCAAACTTGGTCATAACGATACTCCTTGAGTCTTGTTTGACTTCAGGGGCGGGCTATCCGCCCCCACGACTGGTTTCGAAATCTTTCGCTTACAGACCGATCTGACCGACCGCCAGCATGTAGACGGCGATCACCGCCAGGACCACCACGATGGCAGCCAGCACGGCTTCGATCAGGTTGAACGGCTTCTGGCCCTGCTCTTTCTTGGCCCACAGGTAGAACAGCAGGCCCGGCGCGTACAGCACCATGGACAGGAACAGGTACTTGGGACCGGCGGCGTAGATCAGCCAGGCGCCATACACAGTGGCCAGCGCGGCGGTCCAGAATTCCTTGGCGGTGCTTTCGCCCTGGGCGTAGCCCTCGCCGCGCTTGGCCACCAGCAGCGAGTAGCCGGCGCACAGCAGGTAAGGAATCAGGATCATCGAAGTAGCCAGCGACAGCAGCGCCAGGTAGCCGGCCGAGCTCTTCAGCGTGATCAGCAGGAACAGCTGGATCAGGCCATTGGTCAGCCACAGCGAGGCGGCCGGGGTTTCATTGGCGTTGAGGGTGCCGAACACCTTGGGCATCACGCCGTCCTTGCCGGCGAGGTAAGGCGCTTCCGCGGCCAGCAGGGTCCAGGCCAGCAAGGCACCGCCGACCGAAATCACCAGACCGGCGTTCATCAGGTTGGCGCCGAAGGTGCCGAAGGCCTTTTGCAGCACATAGGCGGTGGACGGGTTCTTCAGGGCGGCCAGTTCCGGCTGGGTCATCACGCCCAGCGACAACACCGACACGGCGACCAAGAGCGCGATGGTCAGCAGGAAGCCGATCACGGTCGCCTTGCCCACGTCCTTCATGCTTTCGGCGCGGCCGGAGAACATCGAAGCGCCTTCGATGCCGATGAATACCCATACCGTCACCAGCATGGTGCTCTTCACCTGATCGACGATGGTGCCGAGCTTGGCGTTGCCCCAGAAGTCCAGATTAAAGGTATCGACCTTGAAGGCGAACACGATCAACACGATGAACAAGGCCAGCGGCACCAGCTTGGCCACCGTGGTGACGGTGTTGATGAAGGCCGCGCCATGCACGCCGCGCAGCACTAGGAAGTGCAGACACCACAGCACCACGGAGGCGCAGATGATGGCGGTGGGCGTGTTGCCGTCGCCGAAGGCCGGAATCCAGAAGCCCAGGGCCGAGAACATCACCACAAAGTACGACACATTACCGATCCAGGCGGAAATCCAGTAACCCCAGGCCGAGTTGAAGCCCATATAGTCACCGAAACCCTCCTTGGCATAACCGTAGACGCCGCCCGACACCTCCGGTTTGCGCGAGGCCAGCATCTGGAACACAAAAGCCAACGCCAGCATGCCGACGAAGGTGATGGCCCAGCCTATCAGGATGGCCCCGGCGCCGGCGCCGGCCGCCATGTTCTGCGGCAGCGAGAAGATGCCGCCGCCTATCATCGAGCCGACGACCAGCGCCGTCAGCGCGCCTAGCTTCAGCCTGGGTGATCCGCCCTCGGCTACGCCGGCTTGGCTTACAGTTTCAGTAGACATTTTCATTCTCCGATCAGGGATGTAAACCGTTATTCATTATTAAATTCTTATCATCTGAAATTATGGTATACCGCGTTAATTCAGGGTCTCCAGACGAGTCGTCGGCTCGATTGACTTACATCAAGCGCTCATGATGGACAAAATGCCGACCTACAGCGGATGCGACTAAAGCTTGCAACAAGGCGTCATGCGATACGGCGAAAAGTCATAAAAACAGCGGCCGGCTCAGCAACAACATTCAAGATAGAAAGTCTGAATGGAAAAAAAAGGCGGGATGGCGGACAACATGATCCAGCGCAAAAACTGCGGAAAATTTACAAATCAATCATGGACTTGAAGGATAGCAGGCGCGCTCCCGCGCGACAGGAGAAAAAAAAGCGGATACGGCCCACCACCGTATCCGCCAACACACACATCAAGAGGAAATGCCAAAACTACGGGAATGAATCCTTACTTGCCCGGCTTGTTGATGTTCTTGAAGATCACCCAAACCGCGCCGATCACTACCAGCGTAGCCACCACTATCGTCAACAGACTGAGGCGGCCCACATCGTCCGATACCATCAGGGTCAGCAGCTCCATCGTGTTCTCCTCGCAGGTTCTGCGCCTTAGCGCCCTTGCCAACGACATAATAACCACTTTGTCGATGTTGAAATTGACCCATGTCAATCCGATGCATCCTGGCATGACAAACAAAAAGCCCCAGGTCCATGCCTGGGGCTTTTCATATACAGATCAGCAGCTTGTCTACTTTCCGCCGCCCATATCCTTGGCCAGGAAGAAGGCATCGGAAAAGAACTCATCCTCCGGCAAGCCGCGCTCACGCGTGAAGGTGCCATGCGCCGCCTCCACCATCACCGGCGCGCCGCAGGCGTACACCTGATGACCGGACAGATCGGAGAAGTCTTCCAGCACCGCCTGGTGCACAAAGTCGGTGCGGCCCGTCCAGTTGTCTTCCGGCAAGGCTTCCGACAGCACCGGGATATATTGGATGTGCGGATGAGCGGCGGCCCAGCCTTCGGCCAATTCCGCCATGTACAAATCCGCCTTGGTGCGGGCGCCCCAGTAGAAAGTCATCGGTCGGGTGATACCATGCTGGATGGCATGCTCGATGATGCCCTTGACCGGCGCGAAGCCGGTGCCGCTGGCGATGAAGATGATGGGCTTGTCAGACTCTTCGCGCAGGAAGAACGAACCCATCGGCCCCTTGAAGCGCATGATCTCGCGCTCCTTCATCTCATGGAACACATACTCGGAGAACGAGCCGCCCGGCTGATGGCGTATATGCAGCTCCAGGAAAGCATCGTCGTGCGGCGCGTTGGCGATGGAGAAGCTGCGCTTCTTGCCATCCTTCATCAAAATATCAATGTATTGGCCGGCGCGGAACTGCAGACGCTCCGACACCGGTAGCTTCAGCTTCAGCACCGCCACGTCGTGGATTTTCTCGATTTTTTCCACGCGGCACGGCAGCGTCTTGATCTGAATGTCGCCCATGCCGGTCACTTCGCGCACCTCGATGCTGACGTCGCCCTGCGGCCGCGCGCAGCAGAACAAAGCCATGCCCTGGGCCTGCTCGGCCGAGGTCAAGGCCTTTTCCTGGAAACCGTCCTGGCTGACCTCGCCTTCCACGACTTTGCCTTTGCAAGCGCCGCAAGCGCCGTCGCGACAGCCGTATGGCAGGCCCACGCCCTGACGCAGGGCGGCCTCAAGAATCGTTTCGTGCGCTTCCACACCGAATGTATGCCCGCTCGGGAGCACTTTCACCTGGCAAGTCATGTCGTATCTCAATCCTGAATTCTGGCTAAAATGCACACCATGCGTACCTTGCTCATCATAGGCGCCGGCGATGTCGCCCGGCGCGCCATGCCGCTGCTGCGCGGCCACTGGCGGGTGCTGGCGCTATGCCGCTCCGCCGATGCAGCCTCGCGCTGGCGCGCGCTGGGCACCGTGCCGCTGCATGCCGATCTGGACAACCACGCCAGCCTGGCTCGTCTGGCCGGGCTGGCCGATGCCGCCTTGCTGTGCGCGCCGCCGCCCGGCCATGGCCGGACCGACCCGCGCACGCGCAAGTTATTGTACGCGCTGGCAAAAGCGGACAGCATACCACAGCAATGGGTGTACATCAGCACCAGCGGCGTGTATGGCGACGCCTCAGGCCGCTGGCTGGATGAGACCGCGGCGCTGCGGCCGCGCAACGAGCGCGCCTGGCGACGGGCCGACGCCGAAACGGTCTTGCGCCGCTTCGCCATCCGTCATGGCTGCGCGCTGACCATCCTGCGCGCGCCCGGCATCTACGCCGACGACAGGCTGCCGCTGTCGCGCCTGTTCAATCAAACGCCGTTGATAGCGGACGCCGAAGACAGCTGGAGCAACCACATCCACGCCGACGACCTGGCGCGGCTGTGCGTGGCGGCCCTGTCCCGCCGCCACGGCATCCGCGTCTATAACGCCTGCGATGCGTTGCCGCTGCCGGTCAGCCGCTGGTATCGGGCGCTGGCCGAAACGCTGGACCTGCCCTGCCCGCCGCAGCTGCCGCGCGAGGCGGTCAAGGCCAGCGTTTCGCCGCAGCAATGGTCTTTTCTGGGCGAGTCGCGCCGGCTGGACAACCGCCGGGTCCTGCGCGAGCTTGGCGTCGCGCTGCGCTGGCCCAGCGTGCTGGATTACCTGGCGGCATTGCGACAAGATCCGGCCCGGCGCGCGGCAATACTCGCAAGCCAAGCCGAGATTCGGTAACATCGCGGTTTTTTTGAGTTTTCAGCAGGCCAGCAAAATGGAAAATCCGGATTTCAAACGCTCGATCCGCAGCTTTGTGCTGCGGCAGGGCCATTTGTCCACGGCACAGCAGCGCGCCATGGACGAAGGCATGCCCAAATGGGGCATTGAGTACCGCCCCGAGGCGATCGACCTGGAACAGGCCTTCGGCCGCGCCGCGCCGAAAATCCTGGAAATCGGCTTCGGCATGGGCGGCGCCACCGCCGAAATCGCCGCCGCCAATCCGGACAAGGACTACCTGGGCATAGAAGTGCACGGCCCCGGCGTCGGCAATCTGTGCAAGCTGATCGCTGAAAAAGAGCTGACCAATCTGCGGCTGATGCGCCACGACGCGGTGGAAGTGCTGGACAATATGCTGCCTGACGGCTGCCTGGACGGCGTGCATATTTTCTTCCCGGACCCGTGGCATAAAAAACGCCACAACAAACGCCGTCTGATCCAGTCGCCCCTGGTGGCCAAACTGGCCAGCAAGCTGAAGCCCGGCGGCTACTTCCACGCGGCGACAGACTGGGAAGACTACGCCATCCAGATTCTGGAAGTGCTGAACGGCAACGCCAATCTGGAAAACACCGCCGACGGCTATGCGCCGCGCCCGGACTACCGCCCGCTGACCAAGTTCGAAGCGCGCGGCATCAAGCTGGGCCACGGCGTGTGGGATGTGATCTTCCGCCGCAAATAAGCCAGCCCAGAACCGCTCCACACCGACCCGCCGACGCGGGTCGTTTGCGTTTTGCGCGGCCTATCGCGCCAGCAGCGCTTTGATGTCCTCCACCAGTTCATGCGGCTCCACCGCCGGTTCGTAGCGCTTCACCACCCTGCCGCGTCCATCGATCAGAAACTTGGTGAAGTTCCATTTGACCGGATGCGGATGATCAGAATCGGCCTGGGTAAGCCAGCGCCACAGAGGATGGGCGGCTTCGCCATTGACTTCCAACTTGGCGAACAGCGGAAAGCTCACGCCGAAACGTCCCTGGCAGAAGGCGACGATTTCCTCCTCGCCGCCCGGCTCCTGGCCGCCAAACTGATTGCAAGGGAAACCGAGCACGCTGAAACCCTGACCGGAAAAATAATCGTGCAGCTCCTGCAGGCCGGCATATTGCCGGGTATAGCCGCATTCGCTGGCGGTATTCACCAACAAGGCCACGGTGCCCGCATAGGCGGAAAGCGCCTGTTCGGCGCCGTCCGCCCGCTTCGCGCTAAAATCGTAGAGCGTGGTCATGGCATCCTCCGTCCCGTATAATGCCGCAGCCTGCAAGGCAGCCGCCTGCGACCCTGATTCCTGAGCCGGATGCCGCGACGCGCCCGCGCCGCCATCCGCCCCGTTACCGCCCGAGGTCTTCACCGATGTTGTTCAACCCCAGCCGCCAGGACGCCCGCCGTTTCTTCTTCGACACCTGGAGCAAGTCCAAGTCCGGCCAGCCCTTGTCCGATCTGGAACAAATCGTCCTATCCATTCTTATAGACCACCCGGAGTATCATCCCATCCTGGAAAATCCGGATGCCTTCATGGAGCAAGAGTGGACGCCGGACATGGGGGAGACCAATCCCTTCCTGCATCTGGGCCTGCACGTGGCCATCGCCGAGCAGCGCTCCATCGATCAACCCTTCGGCATCCGCGCCTTGTATGCCCAGCTGGCGCTGCGCCATGGCGACGAACACCGCGCCCAGCATGAGTTGATGGAGTGCCTGGGCGAGATGATCTGGCATGCCCAGCGCTATGGCGGCGGGCCGGATGTCAATCGCTATATATCCTGCGTGCGCGGCAAACTGGGCATGGGCGAAGAAGAGCAGCCGCGGGTCAATCCCAACGATATCCCGGATTAAAGCCTGCGCGCCGCTTAACGTCCAACTCGCATCAACAGGCTCAAAGCCTCACCGTCACACAAGACGGTTGGCCGGTTCGCCGCGGACAAAGGCCTCGATGTTGTCCACCAGCTGCGCCGCCAGCCGGCCCATCGCCTCGCCGCTGGCCCAGCCGACGTGCGGCGTGACGATCAGATTCGGCAACCTGGCCTTCAACAGCGGATTGTCCGGCGCGGGCGGCTCCACGCTCAGCACGTCGAAGCCGGCGCCCCCGAGTTGGCCGTACTTCAGGGCGGCCACCAGATCGGCCTCGTCCACCAGGCCGCCGCGGGCGGTATTGATCAGGATGGCGCCCGGCTTCATCGCCATCAGCTCCGGCTGGGCGATCATGCCGCGCGTCTCGTCGGTCAAGGGGCAATGCAGCGAGATCACGTCGGCGCGCGCCAGCACCTCGCCGAACGGCACCCGCCCCTCCCTCGCCTGCGCCAAGCCTTTGCGCTCGGCAAACAGCACCTCCATGCTGAAGGCCCGCGCCATGCCCGCCAGCTGGCTACCGATGCCGCCGGAGCCGACAATGCCCAGCACCGCGCCGCGCATCTCGCGGATGGGCGCGCCGAAATGGCAGAACTGCTTGGCCTGGCTCCATACGCCGGCGGCGACATCGCGCTGGTAGGCCGGCAGATTCTTCATCAGCGCCAGCATCAGCGTCAGCGCGTGTTCGGCGACGGTATGGTCGCCATAGTGGCGGATATTGCACACCGCGACGCCGCGCTCGCGGCAGGCTTCCAGATCGACATGGTTGTAGCCGGTGGCAGCGATGGCGATCAGCTTCAGACGCGGCAGCCGGGCGATGGTCTCGCGCGACAGCGGCACCTTGTTGCTGATGACGATATCGGCCTCGATCGCGTGATCGACGATCTGCTCAAGCGAAGTGGCGGGATAGTCTCGGCAATGGGCGGGAAAGCTGAAAACGGGAACCGGGACAGGCAGGCTGTCCCGGTCAAGAAACACGACGTTGTGGGTCATTGCGTGGCGGTCATCGCTCGAAGGTGATCAAATCCCGATAGGCATGCCAGCTGGCCAGCGCCAGCACCGGCATGATGATGATCAGGCCCAGATAATAGGTGGCGAAACCCACCACCGTCATCGCCACAATGATAGCGGCCCACACGCCCATCGTCAGCACATTGCGATACACCGTGCGCACGCTGGCGATCATGGCGGTGACGGTATCCACATCCTTGTCCAGCAACAGCGGTATCGACACCACGCTGACCGAGAACACCAGTTGGGCGAACAGGAAGCCGACGGCGAAATAGGCGATCAGGAATTCCAGATTGTCGGCGTTGAAGGAGTCGGCGACGATCTCGTTCAGATTCGGCAGCGCGGCGGTGTCGTAGAACAGCGCGAACATCAATAAAGACACGCGAAACCAACCAAACACCAACACGGCCAGCAGCACGGCGTACAGGCTGAAACCGGGCATATTGACGCGCCAGGAGGTCACGCTGTGCAGCAGCTTGACCCGGCCGTGGCCATCAAACGCCTCCATCTGCTTGGCGATGTCGTACAGGCCGATGGCCAGAAACGGGCCGGCGAGCAGGAAAATGGTGGCGAAAGTGATGACCAATTCCGGCGCCTGATCGACATAAGCGCCCAGCAGATACGCCATCAGCACGAATATCGCGCCGTAGAACAGGCAATCGGCAGGGGCTTTCTGGAAGTCGCGGAAACCCTTGCGCAACCACTGCAGGGTTTGCGCCGGCTCCACCTTGCGCGGCACCGGGCGCACCTGTGGCGTTTCGTGATCATGATCGTGATGTAGCACATCCATGGCACACCCCCTTGGGTTGCATAAAGATTACAGGCAACGAGGCCTGAATTTCGTTATATGCCAAGCACGGGAAAACACAAAGCCGGCGGCCGGCTGCTACAATCGCCGCGTTGCAACCATTTGCGTGAAGGAATCAGCATGAGCGAATTGATCATCGAAGAACTGGCCCTCGGCGAAGGCGCCGAAGCCGTGGCCGGGCAGGAAGTCACCGTGCATTACACCGGCTGGCTGACCGACGGCACCAAGTTCGACTCCAGCAAGGATCGCATGCAGCCGTTCAGCTTTCCGCTGGGCGCCGGTTACGTGATCAAGGGTTGGGACCAGGGCGTGCAGGGCATGAAAGTCGGCGGCAAGCGCAAGCTGACCATCCCGTCCGAACTCGGTTACGGCGCGCGCGGCGCCGGCGGCGTGATCCCGCCGCACGCCACGCTGGTATTCGAAGTGGAGCTGCTGCAGGTGGGCTGAGCCACGGCGCAGCCGGCAAAAAGGCCATCTCCAAGGAGATGGCCTTTTTCTTTGGCGCGAAGATGTGCTTACTTTTTGACGCAAGCCATGCGGCGGCGGCGGTACCACACGAAGCCCACTCCCAGCAGCAGCAAGGCGACTACGCTCAGGATGCCGGCCTGGCCTCTATGCACCATCATCATCAGCCAATCGCGGTTGGCCGCGCCGTAGTAGCCCAGATAGACCCATACCGGCACCGAGATCAGCGCGGCGAAGCCATCCATCAACAGGAAGCGCCAATAAGGCACGCGGCGGGTCATGCCGGCCGTGATGAAGATGGGGGAACGCAGCCCCGGCAGGAAGCGGGCGACAAACAGCACCCAGTTGCCGTATTTCTCGAATTTTTCCTGCACCGCCTCGAAGCGCTCCTGCGTCAGGATGCGGGCGATGGGTTTGAAGCGCAGCACTTTTTGCCCAAAGATGCGGCCGGCCATGAACATGCAGCCGTCGCCGACCAGCACGCCGGCCATGCCGACCACGAACATATAGTGCACATTGGTGTAACCCAGGCCGGAAATCACGCCGCCGGCAACCAGGGTGATGTCTTCCGGAATCGGCACGCCAAACCCGCAAACCAGCAGCACCGCGAACACGGCGACATATCCGTAGCCGGTGAAGAAGTCTAAAAGTATCTGCAGAGTATCCATCGTTATTCCGTCTGTCGGCGATCAAGTCAGGGCGACATGGCGGCGGCAGGTCGGCTAAAGTCCAAGCACGGGGGTGTATAATAGCACACCTCCCCTTCACGCTTTCTTGACATGACTCGTCCTATCCGGCTGGAAATCTCCCTCTCGGCCATTCGCCACAATTTTCTGTTTACCCGCCAGCATGCCCAAGCCCACCACCTGTTCGCCGTGATCAAGGCCGACGCCTACGGCCATGGTGTATTGGACACAGCAAAGACGTTGGCCGACCTGGCCGACGGTTTTGCCCTGCTCAATCTCGAAGACGCGGCCCGCTTGCGCGACGCCGGCATCGATCAGCCCATCGTATTGCTGGAAGGTCCGTTCGACGCGGCCGAAGCCGCGGCGATGGGCGGCTACCGCATCGGCGGCGCCGTCCATTCACAAGAACAGATAGCCTGGCTGGCCAAAGGTTCCGCCGAACGCCCGGTCGAGGCGTGGCTGAAGGTCAACAGCGGCATGAATCGGCTGGGTTTCCGTCCGCAACAGGCCCACGACGCGCTGGCGAGCTTGCGCGCCCTGCCCATGGTCCGCCCCGCGGCGATCATGACCCACTTCGCCACCGCCGACGATGATTACGGCGTGGCCGAGCAATGGGCCAACTTCGCGCCCGTCGCCGCGCAGAGCGGCCTGCCGGTCAGCGCCGCCAACTCGGCCGCCCTGCTGCGCCATCCGCACACCCACGGCGACATCGGCCGTCCCGGCATCGTGCTGTACGGCGCCTCGCCGTTCGAGGACGCCACCGGCGCCGAGCTTGGCCTGAAGCCGGCGATGACGTTGTCCGCCGACATCATAGGCGTGCAGCAGCTGCAAGCCGGCGATGCCGTCGGCTATGGCCGCCGCTTCATCGCCGACCGCCCCATGCGCATCGGCATCGCCGCCTGCGGCTACGCCGACGGCTACCCGCGCATCGCCGCCAACGGCACGCCTGTGGCCGTGGATGGCCAGGCCAGCGCCACCGTCGGCCGGGTATCGATGGACATGCTGGCAGTCGACCTGAGCCGCCTGCCGCAAGCCGGCATCGGCAGCCGCGTCGAACTGTGGGGCCCTCAAGTGCCGATTGAAAAAGTGGCCGCCTGTGCTGGCACCATCAGCTACGAGCTGATGAGCGCGGTCATGCCGCGGGTGCCTCGGCTGTTGAAGGATTGAACCGGCGCAAGATCAAAAAAATGCCAAGCTTCACAGCTTGGCATTTTTTTGACGAGATGGGCAACGATCAGACCACGACCGCCTCGATCGCCTTGGCGATGGCGCTGGCCCAAGTGTCGGCCAGGATCTTGTCGTCGGCTTCCACCATCACGCGCACCACCGGTTCGGTGCCGGACGGACGCAAGACGACGCGGCCGCGGCCATGCAGCGCGGCCTCGGCTTCAGCCAACGGCGCGGCGGCGGCGGCCTTCCAGTCGTAACCGTTATGGCGTACATTGATCAGCGTCTGCGGAAAGGGCTGCCAGTCGGCACAGATCTCGGCCAGGCTCATGCCCAGTTGCTGCACCGCGGCCAACACCTGCAGGCTGGAAATGATGCCGTCGCCGGTGCTGTGCTTGTCCAGGCACAGGATATGGCCGGAGGCCTCGCCGCCGACCTGCCAGCCGTCGGCATGCAGCATTTCCAGCACATAGCGGTCGCCCACCTTGGCGCGGCCGAACGGCACGCCTTGCTTCTGCAGCGCCAGTTCCATCGCCATATTGGTCATCACCGTGCCGACGACGCCGCCCTTCAGCGCGCCGCAGGCC
>NZ_JAELTR010000281.1:0-276 GCF_016428945.1 Chromobacterium sp. ASV23 | reverse complement strand
CCACCTTGACGGTGTTACCCACCGCATTGGCCCCGTTCTTCGCCTGCACGCCCACTTCCAGCACCTTGCCGGCATCCGCCGCCACGATGGTGTGCGCCGGCACGACGCCCGACTGGGCAATCACTTCGCCCTTGGCCGCGTCGGTCTTACCCTTCTCGCCCCAGGCAAACGTCGACTTGTCGGTACCGTTGCCGTTGTTGGCATCAAACTGGTAAGTACCGGTCAGGTCCTTGCCCACTTCGAGCGGACCCTTGACCTTCAACGCCTTCACCACCG
>NZ_JAELTR010000280.1:0-282 GCF_016428945.1 Chromobacterium sp. ASV23 | reverse complement strand
CCCACACCGCGCAGGCCAAACCCACCTCGCTGGGCGTGCAAACCGCCACCGTGGTCGGCCCGGCCGAGCCGACAGACCAAGCCGCCGACGAGATCTACACCGACGGCCAGGGCCGCATCAAGGTGCAGTTCCACTGGCAACGGCCGCAGGAACATGCCCAGTTCGGCGCCAACCTCGACGACAAATCCAGCTGCTGGCTGCGCGTGGCCATGCCCAGCGCCGGCGCCGGCTTCGGCCACCAGTTCATCCCGCGCATCGGCCAGGAAGTGCTGGTCGACTTCA
>NZ_JAELTR010000279.1:0-288 GCF_016428945.1 Chromobacterium sp. ASV23 | reverse complement strand
GCGGGTCTTCGAAGATCTGCTTCACCGTGCCCTGCTCGCGGATCACGCCGTGGCGCATCACAATCACTTCATCGGCGAACTCGCCCACCACCCCCAAATCATGGGTGATGAACAGCACCGACATGCCGTGCTTCTTTTGCAGATCGGCGATCAGCTGCAGGATCTGCTTTTGTATCGTGACATCGAGCGCGGTGGTCGGCTCGTCGGCGATCAGCAGCTTCGGTTCGCAGGCGATGGCGATGGCGATCATCACCCGCTGCTGCTGGCCGCCGGACAATTCGTGCGGAT
>NZ_JAELTR010000278.1:0-288 GCF_016428945.1 Chromobacterium sp. ASV23 | reverse complement strand
GCCACGGCGTGATCCGCGAGCAGGGCACGGTGAAGCAGATCTTCGAAGACCCGCAGGACGCCTACACCAAGGCGCTGCTGTCGTGCCGGCCGCACCTGGACCGCCGCCCGACGCGGCTGGCGGTGATCGACGACTTCCTCAAGCCGGAACCGTATGTCGAGCCGCCGCACCGCGAGCGCGGCTACGCGGCGGGCGACGAGATCGTGCTGGACGTGCAGGGCCTGTGCAAAAGCTTCGACATCCGCGAAGGCCTGTTCGGCAAGCGCCAGTTCCACGCGGTGAAGGACG
>NZ_JAELTR010000277.1:0-295 GCF_016428945.1 Chromobacterium sp. ASV23 | reverse complement strand
CCCCCCCCCCCCCCCCCCCCCCCCCCCCCCCCCCCCCCCCCCCCCCCCCCCCCCCCCCCCCCCCCCCCCCCCCCCCCCCCCCCCCCCCCCCCCCCCCCCCCCCCCCCCCCCCCCCCCCCCACCACCTCCGTGCTGTCGTCGGCAGCGTCAGATGTGTATAAGAGACAGTCGCTTGACCGCATGCTGCGAGGCGCGGATTCGCCAACTACGATGACATTAGACGCGGCATTTCTGGCTGTCGCGGCGGCGACACGCCTATGGGCAGAGATTGAACAATATCAATCAGCCGCCATCA
>NZ_JAELTR010000276.1:0-295 GCF_016428945.1 Chromobacterium sp. ASV23 | reverse complement strand
CCCCCCCCCCCCCCCCCCCCCCCCCCCCCCCCCCCCCCCCCCCCCCCCCCCCCCCCCCCCCCCCCCCCCCCCCCCCCCCCCCCCCCCCCCCCCCCCCCCCCCCCCCCCCCCCCCCCCCCCCACACCTCCGTGCTGTCGTCGGCAGCGTCAGATGTGTATAAGAGACAGGCTCCATGGTCAGCATGCGCAACAATGACTGGCGCAGCCCCAGCTCGCCGCGCGGATCGCCATAAGACAAGCGCCCCGACCGGGCGGTTGCGATCAGGGCGCGGCGATAAGCCCGCCCTAGCGCATC
>NZ_JAELTR010000275.1:0-295 GCF_016428945.1 Chromobacterium sp. ASV23 | reverse complement strand
GAGCGGGCCGCGCGCTGGAAATTGTCCGCCGATCCGGCGCTGGCGCCGGGCGAATGCCGCGTGCGCGGCGTCGAATTCGAGGCGGACGCCGGCTGCCAGCAGCGGCTGGAGCATTGCGTGGCCAGCCCTGTCTCTTATACACATCTGACGCTGCCGACGACAGCACGGAGGTGGGGGGGGGGGGGGGGGGGGGGGGGGGGGGGGGGGGGGGGGGGGGGGGGGGGGGGGGGGGGGGGGGGGGGGGGGGGGGGGGGGGGGGGGGGGGGGGGGGGGGGGGGGGGGGGGGGGGGGGGGG
>NZ_JAELTR010000274.1:0-298 GCF_016428945.1 Chromobacterium sp. ASV23 | reverse complement strand
CCCCCCCCCCCCCCCCCCCCCCCCCCCCCCCCCCCCCCCCCCCCCCCCCCCCCCCCCCCCCCCCCCCCCCCCCCCCCCCCCCCCCCCCCCCCCCCCCCCCCCCCCCCCCCCCCCCCCCCACCCCCCCACCTCCGTGCTGTCGTCGGCAGCGTCAGATGTGTATAAGAGACAGCTCCAGTACAGATCCGACAATTGCGACCAGCTCCACTCCATGCATGCCTCCACGAGAGCCGCGCAAGCCGGCGCGGCACAATCGCTTAAATCGCGCATGATGGCATATCCGCTGTCTTTGCCCAAG
>NZ_JAELTR010000273.1:0-297 GCF_016428945.1 Chromobacterium sp. ASV23 | reverse complement strand
CCCCCCCCCCCCCCCCCCCCCCCCCCCCCCCCCCCCCCCCCCCCCCCCCCCCCCCCCCCCCCCCCCCCCCCCCCCCCCCCCCCCCCCCCCCCCCCCCCCCTTTTCAAGCAGAAGACGGCATACGAGAGAATTGGCGGAGTCTCGTGGGCTCGGAGATGTGTATAAGAGACAGGTTGAACACCCTCCAGGTGCGGCTTGTTGGAGATCGACGTCACCAGCGACTGGTCGATTTTCAGCTCGGTGAACGGGAAGCGCATCAGTTGCTGGAAGGTGGCGAAGCCGGTGCCGAAGTCGTCG
>NZ_JAELTR010000272.1:0-299 GCF_016428945.1 Chromobacterium sp. ASV23 | reverse complement strand
CGGGAAGGGGTTTCGAAACAAGGCTTCAGCGTGCCGTCTATCAACTCGGAACGGCCGTGCTGCAGACGGTGGGAATCGGAATAGATGGTAAGCATGGACTTTTCCGGCAATGGAAAACTCTATGCTCTGTCTCTTATACACATCTGACGCTGCCGACGACAGCACGGAGGTGGGGGTGTGGGGGGGGGGGGGGGGGGGGGGGGGGGGGGGGGGGGGGGGGGGGGGGGGGGGGGGGGGGGGGGGGGGGGGGGGGGGGGGGGGGGGGGGGGGGGGGGGGGGGGGGGGGGGGGGGGGGGGGG
>NZ_JAELTR010000033.1:0-47440 GCF_016428945.1 Chromobacterium sp. ASV23 | reverse complement strand
GGCCTTGGACTGTTCGCTGGCCGCGTCGCGGATTTCCGCCGCCTGCCGCACCACAAGTTGCATGCTGGACTGGATCTCGGCGATCTGGCGCTGCGCTTCCTCGGCCAATTGCACGCCGCCCTGCACCGCGCCATAGGTCTTGGCCACGCGCTCGCGGGCTTGGCCGGAGCCTTGCTGCATGCCGTCCACCATCTCGTCGATTTCCACCGTGGCCTGGCTGGTGCGTTCGGCCAGCTTGCGCACTTCATCGGCCACCACGGCGAAGCCGCGGCCCTGCTCGCCGGCGCGGGCTGCCTCGATCGCCGCGTTCAGCGCCAACAGATTGGTCTGGTCGGCGATATCCTTGATCACGCCGGCAATGCTGCCCACCTGGGCAGAGCGGCGCTCCAGCTGCTCCATCACGGTTTTCACTTCATCCATCGAGGCGGCGACGGAGCCGATCTCCACGCTGACCTTGCCCACCGCTTCCGCGCTCTGCGAGGACAGCGCGCCAGCCTGCTCCACCGCCTCGGCCGTGCCATGGCAGTTGCCGGCGATATGGCTGACGCTGACCGACAGCTGTTCGATGGTGGCGGCGGTGGTTTCGCTGAGGTCCGCGTTGTAGCGCGAGCCCTCGGACAGGCTTTGCGTCATGCGCGTCAACTCGCCGGCGCTGCGGTGCAGCTGCGCGCTTTGCTCGCGCACTTGCAGGAACATGGCGCGTAGCTGCTCCATGAAGCGGTTGAAGGCTTCGGCCACCTGGCCGGTTTCATCGCCGCTCTGCACCGGCAGGCGCAGGGTCAGATCGCCGTGGCCGGAACTCAGCGAGCGCATCGCGTTGCGCAGTTCCACCAGCGGACGGCTGATGAAGCCGGACACCCACCAGATCAACAGCAGCGACAACACCATCACCACCGCGTCGACCGCCACCACCCAGGCGATGGTGCGCGTCACCGCGCCGTAGACTTCATCCGCGTCCATTTCCACCACAACGAACCAGTCGGCGCTGGGCATATAGCTGGAAGCGACGATGGTGGGACCGCCCGGGCCATTGAAATGGGCCAGATTGAAGCCGGATTTGTTCAGCAATTGCGGCGCCACCTCGGCCATGCCCGGCAGGCCGGGCAGCAGGGTTTTATTCTGCATCAGCGCCGGATCGCGGTGCAGGCGCACCTGGCCGCTGGCGTCCACCACATAGACCTGGCCATGCTCGCCCACGGCCATCTTGCGCACGCGCTCGGCCATCTGGGTCACGTCGAAGCCCAGGGCGGCCACGGCGCGATGGCCCGGCTTGTCCTTGTTGGCCAGCACGTTGACGAACATCATCACCTGCTGCTTGCCGGTTTCCGAGCCCAGCGTGAACTGGCTCTCGCGGCCGGAAGCCAGAAAGTCGGCCAGCCACTTGTCGTTGCCCTTCGGGTCCGCCTTGACCGTGCCGTGATCGATGTAGATGTTCAGCGTCGCCTCGGAGGTCCAGGAGATGATGGAGGCGCCGGAGGTCTGCATCAGCGCCTTGGCGTAATGCTGCCAGGCGGCCACGCCGGATTCGGGCTCGCCGGCGGCGGTCCAGTCCAAGAGATAGGTGTTGGCCGCCATCTGCCGGGTCTGGCTCAAGGGCAGCGAGATGGACGCGTCCAGTTCGTTGCGGATGGCTTCCACCGTCGCCTTCAGTTCGTGCTGCTCCAGCCGCTCGGTCAACGCGGTCTTGAACATGCGGGTGGACACCACGCCGGCGATCGCCAGCGAAACAAGCAGGATCAGCGCCACGCTGACCAGGATTTTCTGTTTGACCGACCAGTTCTTGAACATCTTGCTGGCTTCCTGACATGAAAAAAAGGGAAAGCCCGGCCAACCCACTTGCCGGGCGAAACGACGATACCGCAGCGGATTCACTCACGGAATCCACCTTGAACCCATACCGGCGGAATATTGGCGGCAATTGTAACAAGGCTGTACAAGCGCAAGATGAATATTTTGCGAGAGATATCTTGATGTGGAGTAATTACCACACCCACGGCGGATTCAGCTCGGCTGACGGCGCGCCGGCTCGCTGTCGTGCAGGTAACGGGTGTAGATGTCGCGCGGCGGCTGAATGCCGCAATCGACCAGGATGCGCCCCACCGCGCCGCGGTGGTAGCCGCCGTGGGTGATCACCTGCAGCAGCATCTCGGCCCGGCTCATCCGGCCGTGCCCGCCATCGGTGAAGGCGAAATGGATGGTTTCCGACAGCCTCTCGGCGGTAAGACCGGCCACATGGTCGAGATACCAGGCATCGGTGTCGCGCGCGGTTTCCAGCAGCTCGGCCAGTTCCGGCGTGTCCGACGTATTGGTGGCGGCGTAGCCATGCGGCTGGCCGGTCAGATTGCCGCGGAAGATGCGGTCCACCACGTGGATATGGTTGAGGATGCGGATGGCGGCATGGCGCTTCTCTGGGTGAGCCGCCGCGTCAAGCGTCGCCACCATCGCGTACAGCTCTTCATCGGCCCAGGATTTGCATCGAAACAGCGAGTGAAACAGCGCGGTGTTCATCGAAAGTGTCCGGTCGAGATGAAAACGCCATTCTCTCACATGTCATTTCAAGATCATCCCCCTGCCCTATCGGCCATCCCTTCAAAACAAACCCCTAGCATGTGCCGAATAATCTCCTCGTCCGCGTATTTGCCGTAGACACGCAGGTATTCCACCGCCGGATCGCAGGTGCGGGCGTAGTAGCTGTACAGGATCACGTCGGCTGGCAGTTCGGCGCGCAGCTCGCCGGCCTCTTTCGCCTGCTCCACGATGCCCTGCAAAGCCTTGTGCAGCTTGATGGCGCGGCTGACGTAACGCAGGCTGCGCGTCAGCATGCCGCGCACCTGGGGGCTGGTGGATGGCAAAAAGGGCAGGCCGCCGGACAAACGCACCCGCAGCGCCCAGGCCAGCAAATCGCGCAGCCGGCCCAGCGGGCTCAGCGCAGCGTCCTGCGCGGCCAGGTAAGCCTGGGCATCGTCCAGCAGGCGGATCATCACCTCGGTGGCCAGCTCGTCCTTGGACTTGAAATGCTTGTACAGGCTGGGCTTGGAGATGCCGGCTTCGCCCGCCACGTCGTCCATGGTCATCAAGTCGAAGCCCTTGCTGGCCAGCATGCGGGTGGTGGCATCCAGCACCGCCTGTTCCCTCAGCTTGAATGCCTGATCCTTAAAGCTGAGCCTGCCGAGAATACCCATCAGTAACACCTTTTACTAAGTAGTAGCATTTTTTTCTTACCAGTTATATTCTGAATATAAAGCAGCCGACCCAGGCTGCCAAGCAAGGCTTGCACCCGCTTTTTCCATACAGGATTCACGGTGAACACACAGCAGCGACAACGCATCGCCGTCATCGGCAGCGGCATCTCGGGCTTGGCCTCCGCGCATTTTCTGGCGCGCCGCCATCTGGTGACCCTGTTTGAAGCCAACGACTATCTCGGCGGCCACACCCATACCGTCGATGTGGCGGTGGACGGCCTGCGCTTCGCCGTCGATACCGGCTTCCTGGTGTACAACGAACGCACCTATCCCAATCTGATCGCGCTGTTCCGGGAGCTGGACATCCCCAGCCATCCCACCGAGATGTCGTTCAGCGTGTCGCTGGACCACGGCAGGCTGGAATGGGCCGGCAGCAATCTGGACACTGTGTTCGCGCAGCGCGGCAATCTGCTGTCCGCCGGCTTCTGGGGCATGCTGGGCGACATCCTGCGCTTCAATCGGGAAGCCGAGCGCAATCTGGCCCGCGCGGTGCAGTCCCCGTTGACGCTGGGCGAGCTGTTGGACGCCGGCGGCTACGGGCGCCGCTTCCGAGATCACTACCTGCTGCCGATGGCGGCCGCCATCTGGTCCAGCCCCTGCCGCGACATCCTGGCCTTTCCGGCGGAAACCTTTTTGCGCTTTTGCCTGAACCACGGCCTGCTGCAGATCCGCAACCGCCCGCCATGGCGCACGGTGCCGGGCGGCGCGCGGCAATATGTGGACAAGATCGCCGCCGGCCTCGACGACATCCGTCTGGGCACCCCGGTGCTGCGCGTCAGCCGGGTGGACGGCCAAGCCCGTGTCTTGACGCAGGCCAGCGAGGAAACCTTTGACGCGGTGGTGTTCGCCACCCATGCCCCGCAGACGATGCGCTTGCTGGTGGACGCCGACGAACGCGAGCGCGCGGTGCTGCAGGCCGTGCGCTACCAGCCCAACGAGGCCGTGCTGCATTGCGACGACACCCTGCTGCCGCGCCGCCACCGCGCCTGGGCCGCCTGGAACTTCATCGGCGACAGCCACGACGACGGCCAGGCCGTCGGCGTCAGCTATCTGCTGAACCGGCTGCAGCCGCTGCCGCTGGACACGCCGGTCATCGTCACCCTGAACCCGCCGCGGCCACCGGCGGCGGACAAGGTGCTGGGCCGTTTCGCCTATCAGCACCCCCTGCTGGACGACAACGCCATCGCCGCGCAGCGCGCGTTGCGCGGCATCCAGGGCCGCCATGCCTGCTGGTTCGCCGGCGCCTGGACCGGCTACGGTTTTCACGAGGACGGGCTGAAGTCGGGGCTGCGGGTGGCGGCGGACTTTGGCCTGGCGCCGGACTGGGCAAGGATCTGACATGGCCGACGCCTATCTGATCACCGGACAGGTCATGCATCACCGGCTGCGCCCAGCGCGCAACCGATTCGTCTACCCGGTGTTCTGCCTGCGGCTGAAGCTGTCGGCGCTGGAGCGGCTGTCCAGCCTCTGTTTCGGCGTCGACCGCTGGCGGCCCTTGATGCTGCGCACCGCCGACTACGGCCCGCGCGACGGCAGCCCGCTGCTGCCGTGGATACGGGCACGGCTGGCAGAGGCCGGCCTGCCGGCCGACGGCGAAGTGTGGCTGCAGACTTTCCCACGCGTATTCGGCCACGTATTCAACCCGGTCAGCTTCTGGTACTGCCACGACGCGGCAGGCGAGCTGCGCGCGGTGCTGGCCGAAGTGAACAATACCTTCGGCGAACATCATGCTTATTTGCTCAGCGCCGAGCGCGGCGGGGCCATCCAGCCCGCCAGCCAGCTGGTCTGCCGCAAACTGCTGCACGTCTCGCCGTTTTGCCGCGTCGAGGGCCATTACCGCTTCCGTTTCGTCGAGCAAGCCGGCCATGCCCTGGTGCGCATCGATTATCACGACGAGGCCGGCGCGCTGCTCCACACCGCGGTATCCGGCAGCCTGGCCGCGCTGACCTCCGGCCGCGCCCTGCGCGCGCTGCTGCGGCAGCCGCTGCTCACGCTGGGGGTGGTCGCCCGCATTCATTGGCAGGCGCTGCGGCTGTGGTTCAAGCGCGTGCCGTTTTTCCGCAAACCCCATCCCCCCGCCGCGACGCTCAGCCGCGGCCAGGAGACCGCACCATGAGCGCCAGCCAACCCCTCGCTCAACCCCGTCCCGACCTCCCCGCCGCCGGCCGCATGCTGCTGTCGCTGCTGGCCAAGCTGCGCCACGGCAGCCTGCGACTGACCACGCCGGATGGAGAGGAATTATGGTTCGGCCAGCCAAAGCAGCCAGCCGATGCCAGCCTGATCCTGGTTGACTGGCGCGCCTGCGCCCGCATCCTGCAGGGCGACGATATCGGCTTCGCCGAGGCCTACCGAGACGGCTGGCTGGACAGCCCGGACCTGACCGCCCTGCTGCGGCTGGCGCTGCGCAACGAGGACGCGCTGCAGCTGGGCGCGCTGGGGCGGCTGGCCAGCCGGCTGTGGCACCGGCTGCGCCACGCGCTGCGCGGCAACAGCCGGCGCGGCAGCCGCCGCAACATCCATGCCCACTACGATATCGGCAATAACTTCTACCGGCTGTGGCTGGACCCGAGCTGGACCTACTCCAGCGCCTGGTTCGACGGCGATTACCGCCGCTCGCTGGCCGACGCCCAGGCCGCCAAATACCAACGCATCTGCGACGAACTGCAACTGAAGCCCGGCATGCGCGTGCTGGAAATCGGCTGCGGCTGGGGTGGTTTCGCCGAGCATGCGACCCGGCGCGGCGTGGCCGTGCATGGCATCACCATCTCCCAGGCGCAGCTGGACTTCGCCCAAGGCCGGCTGGCCCATGAGCCGCTGGCGAGGCTGGAGTGGCGGGACTACCGGGATCTCCGCGGCCAGTACGACGCCATCGTATCGATCGAGATGTTCGAGGCGGTGGGCGAGCGTTACTGGGGCGGCTATTTCGACACGCTGCGCCGCTGCCTGAAGCCCGGCGGCCGCGCCTTGGTGCAAAGCATCACCATCGAAGAAGCGCGCTTTGAGCGTTACCGCGCCGAAGCCGATTTCATCCAGGCCTATATCTTCCCCGGCGGCATGCTGCCCAGCCGAGAACGCTTCCAGCGCGCGGCGGAACAGCGCGGCCTGGCCTGCCGCAACCGTCTGGACTTCGGCCCCGATTACGCCGAGACGCTGCGCCGCTGGCGGTGCGCCTTCGAAGCGCGGCTGCAGGAGGTGCGCGCCCAGGGCTTCGACGAGCCCTTCATCCGCCTGTGGCGGCTCTATCTGTGCTATTGCGAGGCCGGTTTCGACGAAAACCGCATCGGCGTATCGCAATTCTTGCTGCAAAGGAACTGAATCATGCGCCGCCCGGCCCTGCTCGCCATCATCGCCTTGCTGGCCGGTTGCGCCGGCCCGGCGGTCAGCGATTACGCCGCCAACCGCCCGCTGCTGGACCCGGGCCGGTTTTTCCTCGGCAAGACCGAGGCCTGGGGCATGTTTCAGGACCGACAGGGCCGTCTGGTGAAGCGCTTTACCGTGGCGATGGACGGCGAACGCCGCGGCGACGAAGTGGTGCTGAACGAGCGCTTCCAGTACAGCGACGGCACGCGGCAACAACGCGTCTGGCGCTTGCAGCCGCTAGGCGGCGGCCGTTGGCGCGGCCAAGCCGCCGACGTGGTGGGCGAGGCTCAGGGCGAAGCGGCCGGCAATGCGCTGCGCTGGCGCTATACCTTGCGGCTACCGGTGGACGGCAAGGAATACGACGTCCAGTTTGACGACTGGATGTTCCTGCAGGACGACAACAGCCTGCTCAACCGCGCCACCATGAGCAAATTCGGCTTCCCGCTCGGCGAAGTCACCCTGTTTTTCCGCAAGCCGGAGTCTGCGCGATGAAACTGCGCCTGAACCCGGCGATACCGGACTGGCGAGCGCGCCGGGTCTGGGTGATAGGCGCGTCCAGCGGCATCGGCGCCGCCCTGGCCGCCGAACTGCTGGATGCCGGCGCGGAAGTGATCCTGTCGGCGCGCCGCGCAGAGCCGATGCATGCCTTGGCCGACGGCCGCCCCGGCGCGCGGGTGGAAACGCTGGACGTGACCGATCCCACTTCGTGGCGCTCGGCCTGGGCGCGGCTGGAGGATGCCGCCGCGCTGCCGGACCTGGTGGTGTTCTGCGCCGCCGACTACCGGCCGCAGACCAGCCTGGACCTGCATGCCGAGGAAACCCGCCGCTTGCTCGACACCAATCTGCTCGGCGTCTACCTTGGCTTGGAGGTGGTGCTGCCGACGATGGCGCGCCAGGGTCGCGGCGGCGTGGCGCTGATCGCCAGCGTCGCCGGCTATGTCGGCTTGCCGGGCGCAGTCGTGTACGGGCCGGGCAAGGCGGCCCTGATCAACCTGGCGGAAATCCTGTACGCCGAACTCAAACCGCTGGGCTTGGCGGTGTATCTGGTCAATCCGGGCTTCGTCGCCACGCCGCTGACCGCCAAGAACGACTTCGCCATGCCCGGCCTGCTATCGCCGCGCGCCGCCGCCGGCAACATCATGCGCGGCCTGGCCCGCGGCCGTTTCGAAATCCATTTTCCCTGGCGCTTCACCCTGTGGCTGAAGCTGTTGCAGCTGCTGCCGTACTGGCTGCGGCTACCCTTGTTGACGAGGTTGGCACGCTGATGAAACGCATCCCTTCTCCCGACGCCTGGCAGGCGTTGCTGGACTGGTTCCAGACCTTGACGCCGGACAGCCTTGGCGAGATAAGCCGCTATTACGCGGACGAAGCCCGCTTCAAAGACCCGTTCAACGATGTGCGCGGCGTCGCCGCCATCGAAGCGGTGTTCCGCCACATGTTCAAGACCGTGGACGAGCCGCGCTTCACCGTGCTGCACGCGCTGCGCGATGGCGATCAGGCCTTCATCACCTGGGATTTCGACTTTGCCTATTCCGGCCGCCGCGTCAACATCCATGGCGGCAGCCATCTGCGCTTCGACGCCGATGGCAAGGTGATGCTGCACCGCGACTACTGGGACGCGGCGGAAGAGCTGTTCGAAAAGATTCCGCTATTGGGACTGCCTATCGCCTGGATGCGCAGGAAGCTGCGCGTGCCGGCATGAAGCCGGCTTTCCGCGGCAATAAGGCCGCGCTGCCGGCCAAGCCCTGCGCCGCCTGCGGCAAAACCATGGTTTGGCGCAAAAAATGGCAGCGAGACTGGAACGCAGTCAAATACTGTTCCGAACGCTGCCGCCGCCAGCGGGCAGGCCAGCCATGAGCGCGACGCTGTACTGGCTGCGCCAGGACTTGCGGCTGGACGACAACCCGGCTTTGCTGGCCGCCTGCGGTTCCGCAGCCTTGCTGCCGGTGTATTGCCACCGGCCCGCCCGCGACAGCGGCTGGGACTTCCCGCGTCTGGGCCGCCACCGCGCCGCCTTCATCGGCCAGGCCCTGGATAGCTTGCGCGCCGCCTTGAGCAGCCGCGGCAGCGCGCTGTGCGAGTTGCAAGGCCTGCCGGAAATCGTCTTGCCGGCGCTGGCGCGCGAGGTCGGCGCCGATCGCGTGGTATGCGAGCGCATCGCCGCGCCGGAGGAAGAGGCCGAAGCGTTGGCGCTGCGCCAAGCCGGCCTGCAGGTGTGCGAAATCTGGCAATCCAGCCTGTTCCTGCCGGAACAGCTGCCATTTGCCATCGAACGGCTGCCCGCAGTGTTCACCGCCTTCCGCCGCTCGCTGGAGCAAGCCGGACCACAGCCCTTGCCGCCGCAAGACGCCCCAGCCGCCTTGCCGCCCTTGCCGGCCGCCTTGCCGCCCTTGCCGGCCGGCTGGACGCCGCGCGAACCGCCTGCCCGCACGCCGGTGGCCATCGAACCGCGCTCGTCCTTTCCCTACCATCTGCCGGCATGCCATGGCGGCGAAGCCGCGGCGCGCGCCCATTTCCAGCAATACCTGGCGCGCGGACTGCCGCATCGCTACAAGGCGACGCGCGATCGGCTGTACGGCGTCGACTTTTCCAGCAAGTTGTCTCCATGGCTAGCCAGCGGCGCGCTGTCGCCGCGCCGGGTCTGGCAAATGCTGAAAGCGTTCGAAGCCAGGCACGGCGCAAGCGAAGGCAGCGGCTGGATAGGCTTCGAACTGCTGTGGCGCGATTACTTCCGCTTCCTGCACCTGCAGCATGGAGCGCGGCTCTATCACGCCGCCGGCTTGTCAGCCCTGCCGCCGCCCGCGCATGATGTGGCGGCGTTCCAGCGCTGGCGAAAAGGCGAAACCGGCCAGCCCCTGGTGGACGCGGCCATGCGCGAGCTGAGCGCCAGCGGCTATCTGTCCAATCGCTTGCGCCAGGTGGCGGCCAGCTATCTGATTTACGAGTGCGGCGGCGACTGGCGCGCCGGCGCGGCCTGGTTTGAATCGCAGCTGATCGATTACGACGCATGCAGCAACCAAGGGAACTGGCTGTATATCGCCGGCCGCGGCACCGATCCGCGCGGCGGCCGCCGCTTCAATCCCGAGCGCCAGGCGGCGGAGCACGATGCCCAAGGCCGCTACCGTGCGCTGTGGAGCACCGCATGAGCGCGCGCAGGCGGCACGATCCGCGCCCGCGCCAACCTCCAGACCGATGATGGGAACCAATATGTGGAAACGACGCATCACGCTGCTCGCCCTGGCCACGGCACTGCTCGCCGGTTGCGACACCGCGCCGCCGCCCGGCATCGCTCCGGTGCGGCCCTTCCAACTGACGCGCTATGAGGGCCGCTGGTACGAGATCGCCCGGCTGGACCACCGCTTCGAGCGCGGCCTGACCGCCGTCAGCGCCGACTACAGCCTGAACCCGGACGGCAGCATCCGCGTGGTCAACCGCGGCTACGACCCCGCCATCGCCGGCTGGCGCGAAGCGGTGGGCAAGGCCTGGTTCAATGGCCTGTCCGATGTCGCCTCGCTGCGGGTATCGTTCTTCGGGCCGTTCTACGGCGGCTACCATGTGGCGGCGCTGGACCCGGACTACCGCTGGTCGGTGGTGGTGGGGCCGGACAAGGACTATCTATGGCTGCTCGCGCGCGACAAGCATCCGCCGGCGGCCGCCAAAACGGCCTTGCTGGCGGTGGCGGCAAAGCTGAAGGTGCCGGCCGACCAGCTGATCTGGGTAGAGCAGAACCGTGCCGACAACTAAGACGCGCCTGAATCCGGACAAGCTGCTGAACAGCAAATGGACCGCCGCCGCGCCGGGCGGACCGGTGCAGACGGTTACGCTGGAGGCCGTCTACACCCGCCGCCAATCCGAACTGCCGTGGCGCGCGCTGACCGACGCCGCGCAATGGCTGCAAGGCTGGAAATAGCTTCGCGCCGAGTCTGGCGAAACCGATAGCCTCAGGCGGCCGGCTTGCCGTAGGCGAGCAGAAACACCTCCACCGCCGACGCCACCCAGGCAGGCCGAGCCGCCTTTGGAGCCAGCTCATCCACCAGGCCGGTGATCATCGCCACCTGGCATTCCGCATGCAGCAGGCCATGGAAATGCATGGCCGCCGTCCACGGCGAGGTTTCGCGCAGGCGTCCGGCCTGCATCTCCGCCGTCATGAATTCCGCCAGCTTGCCCCAACCGACCTTGGGACCATGTTCGTAGAACAGCAGCCCCACTTCGGAACGGCTGCCGCTGCCCATCACGATGGCGCGCAAGGCCCGCAGCTCCGGGCTGAACAGATTGTCCAGATACGCCTCGCCGAAATCCTGCAGCACCGCCGCCAAGTCGCCGCCCGGCACCAGCCTGACGTAAACCTGGGACATCTCTGAGGCCAGACAGGCCATCACTTCCAGAAACAGCGCCTCTTTGGACGAGAAGTAGTTGTAAAGCGTGGCCTTGGAGCCGCCGGCGCGGGTGGAAATCTCCGACATCGACGCCGCCTCGTAGCCGCGCTCCAGAAACACCTCGGTCGCCGCGGCGACGATCGCCTGACGCTTGCTTTCGCTTTTTGTACGCATATCCACCTTTAAACTGAACCGTACAGTTCAATTTTTCTTGACAGGGCATTTAGCTCGAAATATAACTATACCGTACCGTACGGTTTAAACCAATAACACCCGGATAGAGACCATGAGAATCCCCAATCCTTCGCCGCATCCGCTGCCCGCCATCGGCCTGCTGGCCGCGCTGGCGCTGCTGAGCGGCTGCGCCGTGCTGCCCGACATGGGCCCGGCGCCGCAACCCAAACCGCTGCAACAATACCAGAATACCCAAAGCCTGCCCTCCGGGCAGGCTCAATGGGCCAACAGCCAATGGTGGCTGAAATACGACGACGCGCAGCTCCACCAGCTGATGGACGAGGCCCTGCGCCAGGCGCCGGACCTTGCCGCCACCCGCGCCCGCGTCGAGCGCGCCGAAGGCTTGGCCCAGCAAGCCGGCGCCGCACTGCTGCCCGGCGTGGATCTGAACGCGGCGATCAACCGCGACAAACAAAGCTACAACAACGGCATGCTGGCGCCGACGGGTTTCAACACCAGCGGCCGCGCCACGCTGGACTTCAGCTACGAGCTGGACTTCTGGGGCAAGAACCGCGCGGCCGTCGCCGCCGCCACCTCGGAGCTGACCGCCGCCCAGGCCGACGCGGCCGAGGCCCGGCTGATGCTGACCACCTCGCTGGCCGCCGGCTATGCCGAGCTGGCGCGGCTGTTCGCCGAACGCGACGCCGCCGCGCAGGCGTTGGACGTGCGCAGCCACACCGCGCAGCTGCTGCGCGAGCGGCAACGGCAAGGCATGGAAACGCTGGGCAGCGTGCGCCAGGCCGAATCGCGAGAAGCCGCCGCCCGCGCCGACCTGGAAGCCGCCGACGAGAGCATCGCGCTGCAACGCCACAGTCTGGCGGCCTTGATCGGCGCCGGGCCGGACCGCGGCCTGGCCATCGCCCGGCCGGCATCCGGCCTGTTTCGAGGCCAGCAGCTCCCGGCTGCGCTGGCGGCCGAGCTGCTGGGCCGCCGACCGGATCTGGCAGCCGCCCGCCTCCGCGCCGAAGCCGCGGCCAAACGCATCGACGTCGCCCAGGCCCAGTTCTACCCCAACGTCAATCTCACCGCCTTCGTCGGCGCCCAGTCGCTGGGGCTGGACCTGTTCGCCAAGAGCGGTTCCGGCATAGCCGGAATCGGCCCGGCGATCAATCTGCCTATTTTCCGCGGCGGCCAATTGCAGGGCCAGTACCGCGTGGCCCGCGCCGATTACGACGCCGCCGTCGCCAGCTATGACGCCACCTTGAGCCAGGCGCTGCGCGAAGTGGCCGATGCCGTCAGCAGCCAGGCTTCGCTGACGCCGCAGCTGGAACAACGCCGCCTGGCGCTGCAAACCGCCGATGAGGCCTACCGCGTCAGCCAGAACCGCTACCAGGGCGGCTTGGCCAACTATCTGGACGTGCTGAACACCGAAGACACGGTCATCGCCAGCCGCCGCAGCCTGGCTTCGCTGGAAGCCCGCCGCTTCTCGCTGGACATCGCGCTGATCAAGGCGCTGGGCGGCGGCTATCAACCATCCGAACAACAGGCCGCCCGCTGAGGCCGCCGGCAAACCCAAACAAGGACTACCCACCATGAGCGAAAACGTACAAGCCCTGCCGGCCTCCGAAGCGCCCGCCGCCGCCGGCAACCCCATGCAACGCAAGAAGCTGTTCACCCTGCTGTTCGGCGCGGTGGCCGCCGCCGCCGTTGCCTACGGCGCTTACTGGACGCTGATCGCCTCCCGCCACGTCAGCACCGACAACGCCTATGTCGCCGCGGAGATCGCCCAGGTGACGCCGGAAGTGGCCGGCACCATCAAGGAAGTCAAAGTCGTCGATACCCAGCCGGTGAAGGCCGGCGACGTGCTAGTGGTGTTGAACGACAGCGACGCCAAACTGGCGCTGGCCCAGGCCGAGGCCGACCTCGCCCGCGCCGAGCGCCGGGTGAAGGGCTACTTCGCCAACGACGAGGGCCTAAGCGCCCAGGCCCAGGCGCACAGCGCCGATCAGGCCCGCGCCGCCGCCCAGCTGGCCTCGGCCCGCGCCGATCTGCAACGCGCCAAACTCGACCTGCAGCGCCGACAGGCGCTGGCGAAAAGCGGATCGGTGTCCGGCGAGGAATTGAGCAACGCGCAGAATGCCTTTGCCACCGCCGAGGCCAATCTGAAAGCCGCCGAGGCCGCCAGCCGCCAGAGCGAGGCCAATTACCGCGCCGCCGTCGGCAGCCTGAAAGCCAACCAGACGCTGACCGCCGACAGCACGGTGGACAGCAATCCGGAAGTGGCGCTGGCGCGCGCCAAACGCGACCAGGCCAGACTGGACCTGCAACGCACAGTGATCCGCGCCCAGGTGGACGGCGTGGTGGCCAAGCGCCAGGCGCAGGTGGGGCAGCGCGTGCAGTCCGGCACGCCGTTGATGTCGGTGGTGCCGCTGCAGGACGCGCATGTGGACGCCAACTTCAAGGAAGTGCAATTGAGCAAGGTACGCGTCGGCCAGCCGGTGGAGCTGACCGCCGACCTCTACGGCGGCAAGGTGGTCTACCACGGCAAAGTGGCCGGCCTGTCCGGCGGCTCCGGCGCGGCGTTTGCCATGATTCCGGCGCAGAACGCCACCGGCAACTGGATCAAGGTGGTGCAGCGGCTGCCGGTGCGCATCGCGCTGGACCCGGCCGAACTGAAGGCCCATCCGCTGCAGGTGGGGCTGTCGATGGAAGCCACCGTCGACGTCAGCGAGTGAGGCCGCCATGTCTAGCGCGAATCCCGCGGCCGGCGGCATCCAACAGCCGCTGACCGGCAATATGCTGTGGCTGGCGGCGCTGGTGCTGGCCGCCGCCAATTTCATGGTGGTGCTGGACACCACCATCGCCAATGTGTCGGTGCCCAATATCGCCGGCGGCCTGGCGGTGTCGTCCAGCCAGGGCACCTATGTCATCACCTCGTACGCGGTGGCCGAGGCCATCACCGTGCCGCTGACCGGCTGGCTGGCGGCGCGGCTGGGCACCGTGCGGCTGTTCGTCGGCTCCATGCTGCTGTTCGGCGTGTTCTCCATCCTGTGCGGCCTGGCCGGTTCGCTGGAGATGCTGGTGCTGTTCCGCGTGCTGCAAGGCCTGGCCGGCGGCCCGCTGATGCCGATGTCGCAGACGCTGCTGCTGCAGATTTTTCCCAAGCATAAGGCCGGCGCGGCGATAGGCTTGTGGAGCATGACCACGCTGATCGCTCCCATCATGGGGCCGATCCTGGGCGGCACCTTGTGCGATCAGGCCAGCTGGCCGTGGATCTTCTACATCAACGTCCCCATCGCCCTGGGCTGCGGCATGCTGGGCTGGAATCTGCTCAAGCGCTACCAGAGCCAGGTGGTGAAGCTGCGCGTGGATGTGATGGGGCTGGCGCTGCTGATGGTATGGGTGGCCTCGCTGCAGCTGATGCTGGACAAGGGCAAGGAGCTGGATTGGTTCGGTTCGCCGCTGATCGTGGCGCTGGCCATTACCGCGCTGGTCGGCTTCGCCGCCTTCCTGATCTGGGAGCTGACCGAGGCCCAGCCCATCGTCAACCTCAGGGTGTTCCGCCATCGCGGCTTCTGGGCCAGCGTGCTGACCATCTCCCTGGCCTTCGGCTCGTTCTTCGGCGCCACCGTGCTGACGCCGCAATGGCTGCAGACCTATATGGGCTACACCGCCACCCAGGCCGGCTACGCCACGGCGATGAGCGGCATCCTGGCGGTGACGGTGGCGCCGATCGCGGCCAAGCTGTCAACCCGGCTGGACCCGCGCAAGCTGGTGTTTTGCGGCGTGATGTGGCTGGGCTGCGTCACGCTGTACCGCAGCTTCTCCACCACCGACATGGGTTTCTGGCAAGTGGCGCTGCCGCTGCTGTTCCAGGGCCTGGGCATGCCCTTCTTCTTTGTGCCGCTGACCGGGCTGGCCATGGCCAGCGTGGAACCGGCGGAGATGGCGTCCGCCGCCGGCCTGATGAGCTTCATGCGCACGCTGTCCGGCGCCTTCGCCACCTCGTTGGTCACCACCGCCTGGGACGACAAGGCCAGCTACAACCACGCCGAGCTAGCCGGCATGGTGGATTCGAGCGGCGACGCGCTGCGCGCGCTGACCGGCGGCGGCATCAGCGACGGCGCGGCCTGGGGCACCATCGAGCATGCGCTGCAGACGCAGAGCATCATGCTGTCCACCAACCAGATCTTCTGGCTGGCCGGCCTGTCCTTCGTGGTGGCCGCCTGCGCCATCTGGCTGGCGCCCAAGCCTAAGCGCGTGGCCGACACCAGCCAGGCGCACTAAGACGCCTGGCTGCCGATTTCACCAGCTTGCCCCGCGCCCTTGTGGCCGGGGCTTTTTTCATCCTGTCTACAAGACCAGCCCTTACATATCGACACCTTCCTGTAACAGACCTTTACATATAGTGCGTGGTATCAATATGACAAACGATCGCCATGACCGGCCGGCGCCTTCGTCCCCCAACACCTACAGACAGGACACCCCTTACACATGAAACACGCTATGACGCGGCTGGCGCTGACGCTCGCCGCCGCCCTCGCCGGCCAAGCCGTCCAGGCCGACCCCCTCCTGCCCATCCGCCAGCACACCTTCGCCCAGGCCTGCCAAGCGCAATGGGGCGGCGAAAGCGCGCGCAGCCAGTGGGTCAAGGACGATGGCCGCGGCGGCCTGGCCTATGCGCCGCTGAACGGCAACGGCGACCGCATCATGGACTTCTCCAGCGCCGGCTATATGGGCGGCGGCGTGGCGCTGCCCGCCGCGCCGGTGAAGGCGACGGTGAAACCCAGCGGCAACGCGGCCAGCGACCTCGCCAACATCCAGGCCGCCCTCGCCAAGGTGGCCGCCTTGCCCGCAATCAAAGGCGTGCGCGGCGCGGTGCTGCTGGCGCCCGGCACGTTTCTGCTGAATGAGCCGATCCCACTCAACCAGGACGGCGTGGTGCTGCGCGGCAGCGGTTCCGGAGCGGGCGGCACCGTGCTGAAGGCCGCAGGCGACGGCCACTTCATGCTGAGCCTGGGCGGCGCCAATGGCAGCCTGACGCCCAGCAGCGCCGCGGCCGCCATCACCGACAGCTATCTGCCCTCCGGCGGCCAAGTCCTGCATGTCTCCGACGCCTCCGGCTTCCAGCCCGGCGACGCGGTGATGGTGCGCCGCCGCGCCAGCGCCGAGTGGATACACTTCATGAACATGGACACCCTGGTGCGCGACGGCAAGCCGCAAACCTGGATCAATGCCGGCAACAACAACGAGTACTGGCTGCGCACCGTCACCGCGGTCAACGGCAAGCAACTGACGCTGGACATCCCGCTGTCCGACTCCTTCGACAGCGGCTATCTGGGCCCGAACGGCGGCAGCGTGCAGAAATACCAGGCCAGCGGCCTTGCCGGCCAGATCGGCGTCGAGCATCTGGCGCTGGAAGGCCTGCCGCGCGGCGCGGGCGCCGACTACGGCGTGGCCACGCTGGACAACCTGGCCGATGGCTGGCTCAACGACATCCAGGCCCACAACTTCACCACCGGCGTGGTGGTGGGCAAGCAGGCGCGCCGCCTCACCTTGGAAAGCATCGCGCTGAATCACGACCACAACAACGTCGATTGCAAGGGCGCCAAGGAGTTTGAATTCAGCATCGCCGGCAGCCAGGTGCTGGTGGACCGCAGCTCGTCCACCGGCAGCAAGAAATCGTTCTACTACGCCACCCAGTCCCAGGCCGTCGGCCCCAATGTGCTGCTGCATTTCACCGGCCGGGCGGAAGCCTGCGGCAATATCGAACCGCACCAACGCTGGGCCACCGGCCTGCTGGTGGACAACGCCGACGTCAGCGGCGCGATCGGCCTGGGCAACCGCGGCACCGACGGCAGCGGCCACGGCTGGAGCATGGGCTGGGGCGTGGCGTGGAACGCCAAGGCCGATCAGCTGGCCATCGCCGCGCCGCCCGGCGGCACCAACTGGGCGATAGGCAGCAGCGGCCAGCTGACGCCGTATCTGCCGGACGCCAAGCAACTGGACCCGGCGCCCAAACTCGGCGCGGTGGACTCGCCGGGCGTGCGCGTCGGGCCGGACAGCTTGTATCTGATGCAGCTGTGCCAGCGGCTGGGGCCGCAGGCGGTGAAGAACATCGGCTACTGATAGCCGGGTGAAACGACAAGAGGCCCGGATGGGCCTCTTTCATTTTGATCCCGGCAAGGATCAATCGTCCCGCGTCAGCACTTCCAAGAGTTCGATCTCGAACACCAGATTGGAATTGGGAGGAATGCGGTCGCCGATCTGGCGTTCGCCATAGGCCAGATGCGCCGGCACCCACAGCTTGCGCTTGCCACCCACCTTCATGCCCATCATGCCTTGGTCCCAGCCCTTGATCACTCGGCCGGTGCCGATCACGCACTGGAACGGGCGGCCCTTGTCCACGGAGGAGTCGAACTTGGTCCCATCCTCCAGCCAGCCGGTGTAATGAGTGGTGATCAGCGCGCCGCGCACGGCTTCCTTGCCCTCGCCCACCACCAGGTCTTCCATCTTCAACTCTTCGCTCATTGCTTTCATCCACAAACGCCGCGCGGGCGACAAAAGCGTATTGTAACCCGCGCCGCGCACTCTGGATCAGGCGTCCCAGGCCGGAGCGAAGTCCGGATCGGCGATGCGGCCGCCGTCTTCCAGGCCGGCGATGCGCGCCATGTCCGCATCATCCAGCCGCAGCGTCAACGCCGCCAGGTTGGCCGCCAGATTGGCGCGCTTGGTGGACGACGGAATCACCGCGATGTCCTGTTGCAGCTGCCAGGCCAGCGCCACTTGCGCCGCCGTCGCGCCGTGTTTCTGGCCGATGGCCTGCAGCAGCGGATCATTCACCACCCGGCCGTAAGCCAAGGGCATGTAGCCGGTCAGCGCGATGCCGTGCTGGCGGCAGAAGGCGCGCACCTTCAGGTTTTGCAGATACGGATGCACTTCCAGCTGGTGGGTGGCGATGGCGCCCGCGCCGACGACGGCGATGGCCTGCTCCAGATGCTTGATGGTGAAGTTGGATACGCCGATCTCGCGGGTCAACCCCAATTGTTTGGCCTCGGCCAGCTGCTCCATATACACCGCCATAGGCACTTCGTCCTTAGGCGACGGCCAGTGGATCAGCGTCATGTCCACCTGCTCCAGCCCCAGCTTGTCCAGGCTTGCGCGCAGGCTGGGAATCAGCTTGCCCTGGGCAAACTGGTCGGTCCAGATCTTGGTGGTGACATACAGCTCGCCGCGCGGCAGGCCGCTCTTGGCGATGGCGCGCCCCACATCCGCCTCGTTGCGGTAGATCTGCGCGGTGTCGATATGGCGGTAGCCCAGCTCCAGCGCCATGGCGACGGCGTCTTCGGCCTGTTGTTCCTTGAGGCGGAAAGTCCCCGCTCCCAGTTTTGGCATTTGCATGATGCGTTTCCTTATTGTGTGAGGCCGGGCGGGGAGCGCCCGGCGCAAGAATCAGATACGGTCAGCCGCGATCGGCATGCTTTCATCATCGACAGCGTCCAGCCTACCGGACCAAGCCGTCAACAGCCAAGCCGCCAACACGATCAAGGCGCCCACCCACGGCGTGGCCATCAGCCCCAGCCGCTCGACAACCAGCCCGCCCAAGCCGGCCCCGCCGGCGATGCCGACATTGAAGGCCGCGATGTTCAGGCCGGACGCCACATCCACCGCATGCGGCACGCGCGCCTTGGCCTGCGATACCACGTAGAGCTGCAAGCCGGCCACATTGCCGAAGGCCACCGCGCCCCAGGCCAGCGCCGTCAGCGCCACCAGCCATTTGGAGCCGGCGGTGAAGGTCAGGGCCAGCAGCACCAGCGCCAAGCCGGCGAATATGATCTTCAAGGCGGCCACCGGCCCCTTGCGGTCGGCCAGGCGGCCGCCCCAGATATTGCCCACGGCCACCGACACGCCGTACAACAGCATGATCAGCGCCACCGCGCCCGGCGCGTAGCCAGCCTGATGCTCCAGCATCGGCGCCAGAAAAGTGAAGGCGGTGAACGAGCCGCCATAACCCAGCGCGGTCATCGCATACACCAGCAACAGACGCGGCTGGGCCAGCACGGCCATCTGGCTGGCGAAAGAGGTGGGCGCCGGCTTGGGCAGATTGGCCGGCACCAGGATCAGGCTGCCCAGCAAAGCCAGCACGCCGAGCAGCGCGACGGCCAGGAAAGTGGCCTGCCAACCGAAATGCTGGCCGATGAAGGTGCCCAGCGGCACGCCGGTCACCAGCGCCACGGTCAGTCCGGAGAACATCAGCGCGATGGCGCTGGCGCCCTTGTCCTTGGGCACCAGGCTGGTGGCCAGCGTCGAGCCTATCGAGAAGAACACGCCGTGCGCCAGGCCGGTCAGCACGCGGGCGGCGATCAGCGCCTCATAGCCCGGCGCCTGCCAGGCCACTAGGTTCCCGACGGTGAACAGCGCCATCAGACCGCTCAACAGCCACTTGCGCGGCAGGCGGCCAGTCAGCGCCGTCAGCAGCGGCGCGCCGACGGCCACGCCCAGCGCGTACAGGCTGACCAAGAGGCCGGCCGACGGCAGCGACACCTGGAGGCTGGCGGAAATGGTGGGAATCAGGCCGACGATGACGAATTCCGTCGTGCCGATGGCGAAGGCGCTGAGGGTGAGCGCCCATAGTGCGAGAGGCATGCTGTGCTCCTGTTTCCCATCCCATTTAGAGCCGATGACTTTGTCGGCTGCGCTGCGCGGGCCTTGCCGTACTGGATGTACTGTCTGCGGCCCTGCTCGCTTGCCTTCGCGTCCTCGGCTCCAACTGGAATGGGTGGGTTTGAAATCAGGACACCGATTGTCCGCGCTTGCCCGGTACGGAAAAATGGGGTGTAGTGAGAAGGTCTTTTGCGTGGAAATTGATAATGCTCAGCACGGAAAGCCTGATTACGTTTATTGCAATCATGGATTGCGGCTCGTTCACCGCCGCCGCCGACAAGCTTGGCGTCACGGCCTCCAATGTCAGCCGCAGCTTGGCGCAGCTGGAAAAGCAGCTGGGCGTGCGGCTGCTGACCCGCACCACGCGGCGGCTGGACCTGACAGCGGAAGGCGCCTGGCTGCTGGAACGCGCCCGCGCCATTGTGGAGAACCTGAGCGACACCGAGCAGCAGCTGCAAGCCGCCGCCGCCCGCCCTTCCGGCCTGGTGCGCGTCAACGCCGCCATCCCGGTGCTGGATCATCTGCTGGCGCCTCATCTGGCCGGTTTCCAGGCGCGCTATCCGGATATCCGGCTGGAGCTGACCGGCGCGGAGGCGGTGGTGGATCTGATCGCCGAAGGCGCGGATCTGGCGATACGCGTCGGCCCGCTGGCCGACTCCACCCTGAACGCGCGCCTGCTGTGCGAAAGCCCGCTGCGCCTGGTCGCCGCGCCTGGCTATCTGCAGATGCGCGGCCGGCCGCAAACGGCGGCGGACCTGGCCAGCCACAGGCTGCTCGGCTTCACCAGCCCGGCCACGCTGAACCTGTGGCCCCTGGGGCCAAACGGCCTGCGCGTGACGCCGTCGCCGGCCGCATCCAGCGGCGCCACCTTGCGCGCGCTGGCGCTGCAGGGCTGCGGCATCGCCTGTCTGGCGGACTTCCTGGTGGGGCCGGACATCGCGGCCGGAAGGCTGGAAGCCATCCTGCTGCCCGAGCGCCAAGCTTGGAAACAGCCGATCTGGGCAGTGTTCTACAAACAAGGCCGCCCGCTGCCGCGCATTGCCTGTCTGGTGGACTATCTGGCGGCGGCGCTGGCTTGAATCCAGCCTGCGGAGATTTTCAAACCACCGACACGCAATGCCATTAGAATAAGCCAGGACCGGGGAACTCCCCTGCCCCGCCGGTCTCATACCCAGCGTACCGTTTTGCCCGGCAGGCGCGACATTCGCCCGTCGGCTACCGCAGTTTGCAGTTGTTCCCCTTTCCAGAAATGACAGGAGAAGCGCCATGCAATTGAACGGAAAAGTCGCACTGATTACCGGCGCCGCCAGCGGCATCGGCAAGGAGATCGCCCTGGTCTACGCCCGCGCCGGCGCGGCGGTGGCCATTGCCGACATCAATCTGGACGCCGCCCGCAAGACGGCCGACGAGATCGTCACCGCCGGCGGCAAAGCCATCGGAGTGGCGATGGACGTCACCAATGAGGACGCGGTCAACCAGGGCACCCAGCAAGTGGTGGACGCCTTCGGCCAGCTGGACATCCTGGTGTCGAATGCCGGCATCCAGATCGTCAATCCCATCGTCAATTACAGCTTCGCCGACTGGAAGAAAATGCAGGCCATCCATGTGGACGGCGCCTTCCTCACCACCAAGGCCGCGCTGCCGCACATGTACAAGGATGATCGCGGCGGCGTGGTGATCTACATGGGTTCGGTGCACTCGCACGAGGCCTCGCCGCTGAAGTCCGCCTACGTCGCCGCCAAGCACGCCCTCTTGGGTCTGGCCCGCGTGCTGGCCAAGGAAGGCGCGCCGCATAATGTGCGCTCGCATGTGATCTGCCCCGGCTTCGTGCGCACCCCGCTGGTGGACAAGCAGATTCCGGAACAGGCCAAGGAGCTGGGCATCAGCGAGGACCAAGTGATCAAGCGCGTGATGCTGGGCAACACCGTGGACGGCGTGTTCACCACGGTGGACGACGTGGCGCAGACCGCGCTGTTCCTGGCCGCCTTCCCCAGCGCCGCCCTCACCGGCCAATCGTTCGTGGTCAGCCACGGCTGGTTCATGCAATAAGGAGCCATCATGGCGCTGGATAAACTCAATCCGGCCTGCCACGCCGACGCCGGGATCTACCACAGCCCGGCGCTGCCGCCCGACCACCGCTATCAAGTGGTGGCGCTGGTGCTGCAGGGCGGCGGGGCGCTGGGTGCCTATCAGGCTGGCGTCTACCAGGGGCTGGCCGAGGCCAAGCTGCACCCGAACTGGGTGGCCGGCATTTCCATCGGCGCGCTGAACGCCGCCATCATCGCCGGCAATCCGCCGGAGAAACGCGCCGAGCGGCTGGAACAGTTTTGGACCACCATCAGCCGCCAGCCGCTGCTGCCGCCCAGCCCGCACAATCTGCTGGAGCCGAGCCATCCGCTGCCTCCGGTCGTCCAGGGCTGGCTGAATGGCCTGGAAGCCTGGCGCGCGTTGACCGAGGGCCAGAACGGCTTCTTCGTGCCGCGCTCGCCGTTGCGGCACCACGCCGGCGGCACCGCCAGCTTCTACGACACCTCGCCGCTGAAGAGCACGCTGGAGAGCCTGGTGGATTTCGACCGGCTGAACGACAGCGGAGAGATGCGGGTATCGGTGGGCGCGGTCAATGTGAAAAGCGGCAACTTCGTCTATTTCGACAACACCCGCGACAAGCTGCGCGCCGAACACTTCATGGCCTCCGGCGCCTTGCCGCCGGGCTTCCCGGCGGTGGAGATAGACGGCGAGTACTACTGGGACGGCGGCATGGTGTCCAACACCCCGCTGCAGCAAGTGCTGGCGGCCAAGCCGCGCAAGCATTCGCTGGTTTTCCAGGTGGACCTGTGGAATGCGCGCGGCGCGCTGCCGGAGGACTTGTCCAAAGTGGCGATCCGGCAGAAAGACATCCAGTTCTCCAGCCGCACCCGGATGATCACCGGCTATATGAAGGAAACGCAGCAGTTCCGCCAGATGCTGCGCGCCGTGATGGAGCTGGTGCCGGAGGAACAGCGGCAGGCGCCGGCCTACCGACGCGCCGCCGAACAGGCTTGCAGCCGCTTGTTCAACGTGGTGCACCTGATTTATCAGGACAAACCCTTCGAAGGCCATTACAAGGACTACCAGTTCAGCGCCAGCACCATGCGCGACCACTGGAGCAGCGGCCTCGACGACATCCGCTCCAGCCTGTCGCATCCGGAATGGCTGCGCATGCCGCCGCCTGAGCAACCCTTCATCACCCACGACGTGCATCGCCACGCCTGATCTTGCAAGCGCTTGCAGGCTCCCGCCCGGGAGCCTTTTTGCTGCCGTACCCAGGCGATTTGCTATGCTTGAGCAGTGCGACAGGGCGGGTAGTCACGATGGAATGGATAGCGGTGTGACGGGATGGATGAAATGGTGCTTGCTGGGGATGAGCTTGTGTCTGCAAATCGCGGCAGCCGAACCAGCCGTACGCTTGCTCACCGAGGACGATCCGCCGTTCAACTACCCGAACGAACATGGCGGCGTCACCGGCATTTCCACCGAGATGGTGACGGAAACCTTTCGCCGCGCCGGCATTCCCTACTCGATTGAGATCATGCCCTGGCTCAGAGCCTATAACCTGGCCCAGGTCGACTCGAAAACCTGCCTCTACTCCACCACCCGCAACGATGAACGCGAAAAACTGTTCCTGTGGGTAGGCCCATTGCTGAAAAACGACTGGGCCGTGTTTGCCGGACCGCACAGCCCGGCCAGCGTGCAGGACATGGCCGCCCTCAAATCCTTCAGCATAGGCGGCTATCGCGGCGACGCGGTGGCGCAGTATCTGCAAAACCGCGGGTATAAAATCGAATACACCTCGGATGATGTGCTGAACCTGCGCAAGCTGATGGCCGGCCATATCGACTTCTGGGCCTCCGGCATCTATCACGCCCACTTCCTGGCCGAACGTGAGCGCTTGGGCCCTCTGCGCCAAGTGGCGACCTTCTCTTCCAGTTACCTGTATCTGGCCTGCCACCCGCAAACGCCGCCCGCCATCCTGGCGCGGCTGAATGCCGCGCTGGACGCCATGCGGCATGATGGCTTCATCGACGCGCTGAAGAAACGCTACCTGACCTCGCAGTAAAGCCGTGTTTCGCACGGGCAGAGAATATTATGCGGCATGCGCCACTCTATGATTCGTCGTGAAACGCACCTCAGCGCAAGCGCTCGTCAAACGTCAACCGCCGCTAGACATTTAACCGGCGACAAACGAAGATGCCGATACGATGAAACTACCGAGAACCAGCATCGAGCAATGGCGAATCCTCCAGGCCGTGGTGGACTATGGCGGCTTCGCCCAGGCCGCGCAGCAGCTGTATCGCAGCCAATCCGCCATCAGCTACACCATTGCGCGCCTGCAAGAACAAATCGGCGTCGCCTTGCTGGAGCAAGAGGGACGCCGCATGCGGCTGACGGAAGCCGGCGCCGCGCTGTTGCGCGATGCCATTCCGATTGCCGATAGCCTGGTCAAGCTGGAAGAACGCGCGCAGACGCTCCGTCAAGGATGGGAGGCCGAGATACGCCTGGCCGTCGATTCGCTGTACCCAACCGAACCGCTGCTCAAGACGCTAGAGCAATTTGCGCTTCTGCATACCGGAACGCGGCTGCAGCTGCACGAAACCGTCATGTCCGGCACCGATGACGCCCTATTCAACGGCAAGGTCGACTTGGCCATTGGCGGCATGGCGCCGCCCGGCTTTCTGGGGGACTGGTTGTTGGATGCCGAATTCATCGCCGTGGCCGCGCCTCAGCATCCTTTGCACCAACTCGGGCGCGAACTGCATATGGACGAGCTGGCGGAACATACCCAAGTCGTGGTGCGGGACTCCGGTTCGCGCGAGCCGCGCGACGCCGGCTGGCTCGGCGCCAAGCAGCGCTGGACCGTGAGCCGGGTTGAAACTTCGATTGAAACCGTGCGCGCCGGGCTCGCCTATGCCTGGCTGCCCAAACATCGCATCGCTCAGGAGCTGGAGACGGGCGCGCTGCGGCCGCTGCCGCTGGCGGCAGGACAGCGCCGCTTCGCCTCGCTGTACCTGATTTACGCGGACCCGGCCGCCACCGGGCCGGCCACGCGGGCATTTGGCCAGCTATTGCAAGAAACGACCGCGGCATGGCGCGAACGCTGCCATACCGAAGCCTAGGCCGCGCTATTCGGCCGTGCTGACAATGCGGATCTGACCGGACAATACCTTGTGAATCGGGCATTGATTGGCGATCTCGGTCAGCCTCGCCTTCTGCTCTGCGTCGAGCTGACCGATATAGCGCATATGCCTCTCCAACACGAAAGCGCCATCGCGCTCGGCATATGCTACCCGCACGTCGACGTCCGCCAAATCCCATGCCTTGCGCTTGGCGTACAAGGCCAGGGTCAGCGCCGTACAGGCACCCAGCGAAGCCGCCAACAACTGGTGCGGAGTAAAGCCGGTGTCTTCGCCGCCGATCGCCGGCGGCTCGTCCGCCAGCAGGGTATGGTTTCCTGCCATCACCACTTGTTGCAGTTTTCCGCTGCCGCGAGTCACTTTCACTTCCATTGCACGCTCCTGGGGGCTGTCATTTGCTCGGCGGCAGGTCGAACCACAACACCTCGGCCTGTGCGCCATCGCTCAGCTTCAAATCGGCGCCGCCGAACACTTTGACGCCGTCGCCGGCCTCCAGCGGATAACCATTCAGCAGCACGCTGCCGCGCGCCACGTGCAAATAGCCATTGCGCCCGTTCTGTTGCGACCATTCGATCTCTTCCTCGCCGTCCACCAGCGCCGCATACAGGCTGGCATCTTGGTGAATGCGCAAGGAATCATCCCGCCCATCCGGCGAAACCACCAGGCGTAACTTGCCGCGCTTCTCTTCGCTGCTGAAGTGGCGTTGCTGATAACTCGGCGTCAGGCCCTTACGGTCCGGCAAAATCCAGATTTGCAGGAAGTGCACCGGTTCGGCGTGGGAGTGATTGAACTCGCTATGGGAAATGCCATGCCCGGCTTCCATCATCTGCACGTCGCCGGGGCGGATCACCGAGCCGGTGCCTAAGGTGTCCTTATGCTCCAGCGCGCCGTCCAACACATAAGAAATGATCTCCATATCGCTATGCGAATGGGTGGTGAAACCCGCGCCGCGCGCCACCGTATCGTCATTGATCACCCGCAGAACGCTGAAGCCCATCTGCTCAGGGTTGTAGTAGTGGGCAAAGGAAAAGGTATGCCAGCTGTTGAGCCAGCCATGGTTGGCGTGGCCGCGTTGATTGGCTTTGAGGACTTGCAGCATGGTCGTTTTCCTTTCAGGCAAGGGGTTGATGGCTGTAGTTTGAACCCTAATTAATTGAATGAAAAACGCAAAAAACAGTAGATATCAATCGAAATTATTAATCATTCAGTTTCACTCCATGCAGCAGCCGCGGCCGTTCCATGTCCTAGCGATCTGCCTTCTTGCAACGGCATCCCTCCCCGCATTTCTAGATACTTCAATGGCGGCATCCAATCCGTCCGTAACCTTTTCATTCTGCGCGGGAGCGGCAGCGTTGCCATGATGATCGAACCGGTTGATGTACTGCTCGCCGGTACACAGGTAGCCATGCCGCGAGCGCGGTGGTTCAGTTAGACGGTGTACTTTCCGACGCTCTTCGCCCCCAAGCTCTTGAGAAGTTCAATCGAACAAAAGTATGATGATGGAATTGGGAATGGTTAAAACAAAGATACATCCGCACACTGGCCCTTTCACGCCAGGCCATATTGGCCTCCAGCCATGCTGGCTCTAAGCCGTTATCCGCACATATCGACCGCCGCACCTTAATAACCACTGGAAAAACGATGAACAAAATGAAATCGGCACGATCTGAGTTGCAAGCATTTCGATGGCTATTCATCATTTCGGCACTGTGGAACTTCGCAGGGGCCATTCCCGGACTGTTCGATAGCGCAGGCATGTTCGCCCATGAATTTGGACGTCAATTGATTGATCCTGTTTTGATCGCTGTCTATAGAGGCGCGTGGGGCACTGCCTTTTTATATGGTTTCGGCTTCTTGATGGTCGCATACAACCCTATACGCCACACTGGCATCGTGCTTATGGGTGGCATTGGCAAGGCTCTGTTTGCACTGAACCTCCTATACATGCTTCAACATGGCTGGACCTCAAACTTCGCCATACTGGTGATCGTAGGTGACGCATTCTTTGTGGCAGCCTTTGTCGTGTATTTCGCCAAGCTGAGAAAACTTGGCGAAACAATCCTGTGACGATATCTCAAAAAAAAGAAGGGGCCTGCGGCCCCTTCTCTCTTGTCAGACTCCGACGAACTTTATTCGGAGCCGACGGACTTTATTCGCTCTAGTCAACACCCCAACTAACACCAATTACTCCACAGTCACCGACTTAGCCAGATTACGCGGCTTATCCACATCCGTGCCGCGCGACAGCGCCACATGGTAGGCCAGCATCTGCACCGGGATGGTGTGGACGATGGGGCTGAGCACGCCTACATGGCGCGGAGTGCGGATGACGTGCACGCCGTCAGATTCGCTGAAGTGGCTGTCGGCGTCGGCGAATACGAACAGCTCGCCGCCGCGGGCGCGGACTTCCTGCATGTTCGACTTCACTTTTTCCAGCAGCGCGTCATTGGGGGCGATCACCACCACCGGCATGTTCTCGTCCACCAGCGCCAGCGGGCCGTGCTTTAGCTCGCCTGCCGGGTAGGCTTCGGCGTGGATGTAGGAGATTTCCTTTAGCTTCAGCGCGCCTTCCAGGGCGATGGGGTAATGCAGGCCGCGGCCGAGGAACAGGGCGTCGTCCTTGGCGGCGAAGCGCTCGGACCAGGCCTTGATCTGCGGCTCCAGGTTCAGCGCGTGCTGCACGCTGCCCGGCAGATGGCGCAGTTCGTCCAAGTATTGCGCTTCGGCTTCAGCCGACACGCGGCCGCGCGCCTTGCCCAGCGTCACAGCCAGCGCGAACAGGCCCACCAGCTGGGTGGTGAAGGCCTTGGTGGAGGCCACGCCGATCTCGGCGCCGGCTCGGGTGTAGAACACCAGGTCGCTGGCGCGCGGGATGGCGGATTCGCGCACATTGCAGATGGACAGCGCGTACTGGTGGCCCAGCTCCTTGGCGTACTTCAGCGCCTCCATGGTGTCCAGCGTTTCGCCGGACTGCGAGATGGTGACGATCAGGTGCTTGGGATTGGCGAAGGCGTCGCGGTAGCGGTATTCGCTGGCGATTTCCACGTCGCACGGCAGGCCGGCGATGCTTTCGATCCAGTACTTGGCAGTCATGCCGGCGTAGTAGCTGGTGCCGCAGGCCAGGATCTTCACGCCTTCCAGTTGCGGCAGGATGCCGGCCGCGGCGTCGCCGAACAGCTCGGGGTTGAAACCGTAGTCCTGCACCGCTTCGATGGTGTCGGACAGCGCCTTCGGCTGCTCGTGGATTTCCTTCTGCATGAAGTGGCTGTACGGCCCCAGTTCCAGGGACGCCAGCGACACGTCGGACAGATGCACCGGGCGTTCGATGGGCTGATCATTCTTGTCTATCAGCTTGACGCCGTCGCGGGTCAGGTGGCCGATGTCGCCTTCTTCCAGGAAGATCACGCGGCGGGTGGCGGACAGGATGGCGGAAACGTCGGAAGCGATGAAGTTTTCACCCTCGCCCAGGCCCACCAGCAGCGGGCAGCCCATGCGGGCGCACACCAGCTCGTCCGGGCGGTCCAGCGCGATCACGCCAATGGCGTAAGCGCCAGTCAGCTCGCGGGTGGCTTGCTTCACTGCGTCGAACAGGCTGCTGCCCGACTGGTAATAGTGATGCACCAGGTGGGCGATCACTTCGGTATCGGTTTGGGATTCGAAGGCGTACCCCAGGTCCTTCAGGCGCTGGCGCTGCTGTTCGTGGTTCTCGATGATGCCGTTGTGCACCACGGCGATCTTGCCGAAGGAGATATGCGGGTGGGCGTTGTATTCGGTGACGCCGCCATGGGTGGCCCAGCGGGTGTGGCCGATGCCCAATTGGCCTTGCAGGCCGTCTTCGGCGGCGGCGCTTTCCATTTCCGCCACACGGCCGACGCGGCGCACGCGGCGGATCTCATCGCCGGCCAGCACGGCCACGCCGGCCGAGTCATAGCCGCGGTATTCCAGGCGCTTCAGGCCTTCTACCAGAATGGGAACGATATTACGCTGGGCGATGGCGCCAACAATGCCACACATTTACTTTCTCCTTGGACTGTCTTGAACGGTGGGCGCGCAAATCAGCGTCACGCCCTTCGCTTGAATGAGGTCTCTGGCCGCCTGCGGCAGACCGTCGTCGGTCACCAGCGTATGCACGCTTGCCCAGGGCAGTTCCAGATTGGGGATGCGCCGGCCGATCTTTTCCGACTCCACCATCACGATCACCTCGCGCGCCACTTCCGCCATCACGCGCGACAGGCCCACCAGCTCGTTGAAGGTGGTGGTGCCGCGTTCCAGGTCGATGCCGTCAGCGCCGATGAACAATTGGTCGAAGTCGTAGGAACGCAGCACCTGCTCCGCCACCTGGCCTTGGAACGATTCCGAATGCGGGTCCCAGGTGCCGCCGGTCATCAGCAGAATCGGCTCGTTTTCCAGCTCGCGCAGAGCGCCGGCGACGTTCAGCGAGTTGGTCATCACCACCAGGCCGCGCTTGTTGCCCAACAACGGAATCATCGCGCTGGTGGTGGTGCCGCTGTCTATGATCACGCGGTTGTGGTCGCGCAGCCGCTCGGCGGCGGCGCGGGCGATCGCTTGCTTTCGCTTCGAAACTTGTTCGACATCCGGCTCCGCCACCATCTCGCTGGGCAGCGACACCGCGCCGCCGTAACGGCGCAGCAGCAAACCGCCGGTCTCCAGCAATGCCAGGTCTTTGCGGATAGTCACTTCAGATGTGGAGAAACGTTGGGTCAGTTCTTCCACGCTGACTTCGCCCCGCTCCTGCACCAGCGTGGCGATGGCATGGCGGCGCTGCTGAGTGTTTCGTTTAGTCATCACAAGTTTCGATTCGAAAGTTTTTGCATACTACATTGATCGATCCCGGAACACAAGCCGATCGAGCAGGCGACTTGCAAGCGATTAACCATGGCGATTGCCACCCCAGTTGGCGCGCATGCCAAATCCATAAGCATATATTAATTTTTATTTAATGACATATAAATTTTTTGCAAATTGACTATCCAATGCGTATATTATGCGTCCTCTTCATTATGGGAGGTCAAAAACCATACAAAAAAAGATGTTACTCAAGTCAGTTACTGATTACCTTCCGTAAAAATTTGAACATCACCTTATAAAAATCTGATAAGTAAAAATAATCAGGAGAGCTTGCGTGGAAAAAGTAGGAGAAAGTATTTTTGAAGCGAATACAGAAATACTTAATTATTCAGAAAAATCAAAAAATACCACCCTCGCAAAACATAAATTCTCACCAGAGATAACAAAAAGTATCAAGACACTGTATCAGCTTAACAACTGGCGCGCACCGCTTGCAGTTATTTCTGATCACGGTACAATATTGCTATTTGCATGGCTGGCTCATAAATTTCCATTACTTATACCCATCTCCATCATAGTCATTGGATCAAGACAAAGAGCATTAGCAACCATTCTGCATGAGGCTTCACATCTCAGCCTATCTGAAAACAGAAATCTGGGAAAGATACTAGGAACCTTTCTTTCAGGGTACCTAATATTCCAATCCTGGGACTCATACAAGCAATCTCACGTTCTCAATCACCATCATTTCCTTGGCAACCAACATAAAGATCCTGATTACAGTTACTATATTTCATCTGGCGTATATAACCATCAGAGCAAAAAACAATTCATCTGGAAATATTTTTGGCGACCCATTCTATCTCTCAACACATTTTCAAATATCAAGTACCTACTCCGCCATAGATTATTAGAAAGCTCATCGCGGCAGGAGCTACTATTCATGCTCATCAGCCTGATAGGCTATACCATAATAGGAAGCAGCATCGCCGGGCCAGAGTTTATTCTTCTCTACTGGATACTGCCATACTTGACATCATTCCAAGCCATTAGCTGGTTTATTGAACTAGCCGAACACTACCCATTGCTTGGGAAGTCCGAGCTTGATATTTTTTCATCCAGAAACAGATTTGGCGGACTGCTTGAGAACCTGCTAACGGGCATGCATGGAGAGCGCTACCATCTCATCCACCACCTCTTTCCGCGCATCCCGTACTGGAATATAAAAAAAGCCCACGAAATTCTTATGCAAGATTCGACTTATAGGCAAGTCAATATCAACTTTGGCGGAATATTTACGACCACAACGGCAGCAAAGCCGCTTTGGCAATCTCGCAACTTCTTAGGCATTACACAATGACCCACACATCCAACAAAGGCATTCTTTTTGCTCTGACAGCAGCGCTGCTCAACTCCAGCATTGCTATTATTAGCAAATCTCTTCTGCCAGAATTAGCACCCGCCTTGATTGCCCTATACAAATCCGCTCTGGGCGCTCTCTTGTTGTGGATATTTGTTCGTCAAAAAACGCCATTAAAGCTTCCCGTCGTGCTGGCTTGCGCTTTCCTTGGAATTTTTTGCCTATTCTTCTTCGAGACCTCTGCGTATCAACATGAAAAAGCATCCAATGTCGTTTTTGCGATGATGGCATCCGCCACGGTCACAGCGTTTGCATGCGACCTTATCACCAAAAGAGAAACCGCCAGCTTAGGAAAATCGCTTGGATTACTGCTCTGCCTGGGTGGGATGGCGCTACTCTTAAACATAGAGAAGCCGGCCTCAATGATTGGGGTTTTGCTGGCCGCGCTGGCCGGGGTGGGGTATGGCGCTTTTTCCGTCGTGGCAAAAGCTAAAAAACTAGGAAGCGGCTTGGTTGTGACGCGCGCGCTATTGACTGCAGGCGCAGTTTATCTGATTGTACCCGCTGCGGTGACGGGTTTTAAAATTCCGACCTGGCATGCCCTAGCATTGCTGCTGGCGCTGGCCGCTCTGCCATCCATCTTGGGATTTTATTGCACAACCAAAGCCGTGGAACTCACCACGCCAACTCGCGTCCAGATCTGCGAGTTGTGCGAGCCTATCTTTGTGCTTGCCCTGTCGTTCTTGATACTAGGCGAACTACCTGCGGAAAAAAATCTACTGGGCTCAGCGATCATTCTCTTCGGCATCGCTTGCGCCAACTTCGATATCTTTAAAAAAGAAAAATCGGTAGCGCTGGCTTCATAGCCATCATCAGGCGGCCGGGCTGTCGCCTAGCCGCCTGATTCACCCTCAACCCTTCTTTTCCGGACGCTTCCAGCCCGGCACCGTCACCTGGCGCGCGCGCGCCACGGTCAGCTCTCCGGCCGGCGTGTTCTTGCTGATCACGGAACCGGCGCCTATGGTCGAGTCCTTCTCCAGCACCACCGGCGCCACCATCAGTGTGCCGGAGCCGACGAAGACGTTGTCGCCGATGATGGTCTTGAACTTGTTGACGCCGTCGTAGTTGCAGGTGACGGACCCGGCGCCGACATTGACCTTGCGGCCGATCTCGGCGTCGCCGATATAAGTCAGGTGATTGACCTTGGAGCCTTCGCCGATCTTGCTCTTCTTCACTTCGACAAAGTTGCCGATGTGAACATGAGCGGCCAGGTCGGCCCCCGGACGCAGGCGGGCATACGGGCCGATCTTGCATGCCTCGCCGACCACGGCGTCTTCCAGGTGCGAGAACGGCGCGATCTTGGTGCCTGCGGCGATGCGCACATTCTTCAGCACGCAGTGCGCGCCGATTTCAACGTTATCGCCCAGCTCCACCGCGCCTTCGAATACGCAGCCAACGTCGATGCTGACGTCCATGCCATGCTTGAGTTCGCCGCGGATATCGATGCGCGCCGGGTCGGCCAGCGTCACGCCGGCTTCCAGCAACGCGCGCGCCTGGTTGGCCTGCAGAATGCGTTCCAGTTCGGCCAATTGCAGCTTGTTGTTGACACCGGACGCCTCCCAGCTGGCGTCCACGCTGGCGCTTTCCACCGCCACGCCGGCCTTCACCGCCAGCTCCAGCACATCGGTCAGATAGTATTCGCCCTGGGCGTTGCCGTTTTTCAGCGCACTAAGCCAGCCGGCCAGTTGCGCATTCGGCAGCACCATCATGCCGGTGTTGATCTCGCGGATGGCCAGCTGTTCCGGCGTGCAATCCTTGTGTTCGACGATGGCCTTCAGCTTGCCGTCGGCGCCGCGCAGCATGCGGCCATAGCCGGTGGCGTCGGCCAGCACGTCGGTCAGCACCGCCATGCCTTGGCCTGCGGCATCCACCAGCTTTTGCAGCGTCGATGCCTTGGTCAAGGGCACATCGCCGTATAGCACCAGGGTCTTGCCGTCTGCCGGCAAGTGCGGCAGCGCCATTTTCAGCGCATGGCCGGTGCCCAGTTGCTCGGCCTGCTCAGCCCAGACCAGGTCGGCATCGCTAATGTGGGCGCGCACCTGGTCGCCGCCGTGGCCGTACACCACCACCAGGCGGGAAGGATTCAAGCCGCGCGCGGTGCGAATCACGCGCGCCAGCATCGGTTCGCCGCCTATCGGGTGCAGCACTTTGGGCATGCAGGAATACATGCGCTTGCCCTTGCCCGCGGCAAGGATGACGATACTCAAACTATCCATATCAAAAATCCTAAAACCATATCAGGCCACGAAAACACACGAAGACCAACGCTTGCCGCAGCCGATTCGTCCGAGCCGCGCGTCGCGCTGGCCAGCGTAACGCAATGCTCCGAGCACTGCCATTTCGTGTTTTTTGTGGATTTCGTGGCTAAAAAACCGTTTTACAGATCGGCAAAAATGAAAAAGGCTGCCACTTGCGTGGCAGCCTAGCACTATACACGATTACATATCACGCAATCAGTGAGCGCGCTTCTTGAGGTAATCCAGCGTCTTGAGCTCGGCAATGGCCACCGCCAGGGCGGCGTGGGCCTTGGCCGTGCTCATGTCGTCGGTCGCGTGCTTGAGGGCATCCTCGGCAGCGCGTTTCGCCTCATTGGCGCGGGCCTCATCGAGATCCTCGCCGCGAATCGCCGTATCGGCAAGCACGGTGATCAGGGTCGGCTGCACTTCCATCATGCCGCCGGACACCGCCACCAGTACTTCTTCCTTGCTGCCCGGCACCTTCAAACGAAGCACGCCGGGCTTGATACGGGTCAGGAGCGGCACGTGTTGCGGGTAGACGCCGATCTCGCCTTCCGTTGCCGGCGCGACGACGAATTCCGCCTCGCCGGAGAAGATGAGTTGCTCGGTGCTAACCACTTCCACACGCATCTTGGACATCCGCCCTCTCCTTAGTTAAGGGTCTTGGCTTTCTCGGCAGCTTCTTCGATCGAACCCACCATGTAGAACGCTTGTTCCGGCAGGTGGTCGTATTCGCCAGCGAGAATGGCCTTGAAGCCCTTGATGGTTTCGCGCAGCGGAACGTATTTGCCCGGGGAACCGGTAAACACTTCTGCCACGTGGAACGGCTGGGACAGGAAGCGCTGGATCTTACGGGCGCGAGCCACGACCAGTTTGTCTTCCTCGGACAGTTCGTCCATACCCAAAATCGCGATGATGTCGCGCAGTTCCTTGTAGCGCTGCAGAGTGGACTGCACGCCGCGGGCAACGGAGTAGTGCTCGTCGCCAACCACCAGCGGGTCCAGCTGACGCGAAGTGGAGTCGAGCGGGTCCACGGCCGGGTAGATACCCAGCGAGGCGATGTCGCGCGACAGTACCACGGTAGCGTCCAAGTGGGCGAAGGTGGTCGCCGGGGACGGGTCGGTCAAGTCATCCGCAGGGACGTATACGGCCTGGATGGAGGTAATGGAACCATCCTTGGTCGAAGTAATACGTTCTTGCAGACGGCCCATTTCCTCGGCCAGCGTCGGCTGGTAACCCACCGCGGACGGCATACGGCCCAGCAGAGCGGACACTTCGGTACCGGCCAGGGTGTAGCGGTAGATGTTGTCCACGAACAGCAGAACGTCGCGGCCCTTGCCGTTTTCGTCCTTCTCGTCGCGGAAGTGCTCGGCCATGGTCAGGCCGGTCAGAGCCACGCGCAGACGGTTGCCCGGCGGCTCGTTCATCTGACCGTACACCATCGCCACCTTGTCCAGCACGTTGGAGTCCTTCATCTCGTGATAGAAGTCGTTACCTTCACGAGTGCGCTCACCCACGCCGGCGAACACGGACAGACCGGAGTGCGCCTTGGCGATGTTGTTGATCAGTTCCATCATGTTCACGGTCTTGCCCACACCGGCGCCGCCGAACAGACCCACCTTGCCGCCCTTGGCGAACGGGCACAGCAGGTCGATCACCTTGATGCCGGTTTCCAGCAGGTCGGTGGCGGCAGACAGCTCGTCAAACTTCGGAGCCGACTGGTGAATGGCACGACGCTTGTCGGTGGCAACCGGACCGGCTTCATCCACCGGGTTGCCCAACACGTCCATGATGCGGCCGAGGGTGGCGGTGCCCACCGGCACCGAGATCGGTGCGCCGGTGCTGGCAACCAGCATGCCACGCTTCAGACCGTCGGAGCTACCCATAGCAATGGTACGGACCACGCCGTCGCCCAGCTGTTGCTGAACTTCGAGCGTCAGGTCGGCGTCTACCAGCTTCAGGGCATCATAAACCTTCGGCATGGCGTCGCGCGGAAATTCCACGTCGATCACCGCGCCAATGATTTGTACGATTTTGCCTTGGCTCATTATCGCTTCCTAAAAATAAACTTTTACAGTTCCGTTGACGGTTACACCGCCGCGGCACCTGCCACGATTTCCGACAGCTCGGTCGTAATCGCCGCCTGACGCGCCTTGTTGTATACCAGGCGCAGCTGCTTGATGGTGTTGCCCGCGTTGTCGGTGGCGGCTTTCATCGCCACCATCCGCGCGGCCTGCTCGGAAGCCATGTTCTCGGCCAGAGCCTGATACACCACCGACTCCAGGTAACGACGCACCAAGAATTCCATCAGCGTCGGCGCATCCGGCTCGTACAGGTAATCCCACGAGTGCGAATGCTCCACCACCATATGGTGCGGCGTCAGCGGAAGCAGCTGTTCAAGTGCCGGCTCCTGCTTCATGGTGTTCACGAAGCTGGAGTAAACGATGTAGACCGCGTCCAGTTCGCCTTCGGCGTACTGCCTGAACAGAACTGTAAGCGGGCCAATCAGTTTTTCCATCTTCGGCACGTCGCCGAGATGGATCGCGCTGGCCACCACCTTGAGACGGGCGCGCTGGGCAGCCGCCAGGCCTTTTTGGCCCAGGCAGCAGACGTCGACTTCGACGCCCTGATCCTGCAGTTCCTTGACCTTGCCGAAGAAGCGCTTGAACGTGTTCACGTTCAGGCCGCCGCACAGGCCCTTGTCGGAGGAAACCAGGATGATGCCGGCGCGCTTGATCGTCTCGCGACGGGCAAGCAGCGGGTGACCAAGTTCCGCGTTCGCCTGAGCGAGGTGCGCCATAACCGTGCGCACCTTCTCGGCGTAAGGACGGGCAGCGCGCATACGCTCTTGCGTCTTGCGCATCTTCGAGGTCGACACCATCTGCATAGCGCGGGTGATCTTCTGCGTGTTTTGCACGCTGCGGATCTTGGTGAGAATCTCTTTACCGACTGCCATATCCTGAACCTTTCTCTAGCTACGACGTGAGTCGAAGGCTCAGTTGAAGCTGTAGCCAGCCTTGAACGATTCCATCGCCTTGGCCAGTACCTTCTCGTTGTCGGCAGACAGATCACCGGAAGCGTTCACAGCCTGCAGCACTTCGGCGTGGTTGGCACGCACGTAGGCCAGGAATTCGGCTTCGAAAGCCAGAGCCTTCTTCACCGGAACGTCTTCGTAGCTGCCCTTGTTCACGGCCCACAGGGTCAGCGCCATTTCCGCGGTGGACAGGGTGGCGAACTGCTTCTGCTTCATCAGTTCGGTCACGACTTCACCGTGGGACAGCTGCTTGCGGGTGGCTTCGTCCAGATCGGAAGCGAACTGCGCGAACGCAGCCAGCTCGCGGTACTGAGCCAGCGCCAGACGGATACCGCCGCCGAGCTTCTTGATAACCTTGGTCTGAGCGGCGCCGCCCACGCGCGATACCGAGATACCGGCGTTAATGGCCGGACGGATACCTGCGTTGAACAAGTCGGTTTCCAGGAAGATCTGGCCGTCGGTAATCGAAATCACGTTGGTCGGCACGAACGCGGAAACGTCGCCGGCCTGGGTTTCGATGATAGGCAGAGCGGTCAGCGAACCGGTCTTGCCCTTTACGGCGCCGCCAGTCAGCTTTTCCACTTCCTCTTCGTTGATGCGCGCAGCGCGCTCCAACAGACGGGAGTGCAGATAGAATACGTCGCCCGGGTAAGCTTCGCGGCCCGGCGGACGGCGCAGCAGCAGCGAGATCTGACGGTAAGCGACGGCTTGCTTGGACAGGTCGTCGTATACTATCAGGGCATCTTCGCCGATGTCGCGGAAGTATTCGCCCATGGTGCAACCAGCGTACGGGGCGATGAATTGCAGCGCGGCGGCTTCGGAAGCGGTGGCGGCCACGATGATGGTGTGACCCATCGCGCCGTGCTCTTCCAGCTTGCGCACCACGTTGGCAATCGAGGAAGCCTTCTGACCTACGGCTACGTAGATGCAGATGACGCCATTGCCCTTCTGGTTGATGATGGCGTCCAGCGCCACGGCGGTCTTGCCGGTCTGACGGTCGCCAATGATCAGCTCACGCTGGCCGCGGCCAACCGGAACCATGGAGTCGATGGACTTCAGGCCGGTTTGCATCGGTTGCGATACCGACTTACGGGCGATTACGCCCGGGGCGATCTTTTCGATCGGGGAGGACAGCTTGGCGTTGATCGGGCCCTTGCCGTCGATCGGCTGACCCAGCGCGTTCACCACGCGGCCAACCAGCTCCGGGCCAACCGGCACTTCCAGAATGCGACCGGTGCACTTGACTTCGTCGCCTTCGGAGATGTGCTCGTACTCGCCCAGCACCACAGCGCCGACAGAGTCGCGCTCCAGGTTCATGGCGAGGCCAAAGGTGTTGCCCGGGAATTCGAGCATTTCGCCCTGCATCACATCGGCCAGGCCGTGGATGCGGACGATACCGTCGGTCACGGAGATAACCGTGCCCTTGGTGCGAACTTCAGCGCCTTCAGCCAGATTCTGGATCTTGGCCTTGATCAGATCGCTGATTTCAGAGGGGTTCAACTGCATGATCTCTCCTAATTCTTGAGGCTTGCTGCCATGGCTTGCAGTTTGCCGCGCACGGAAGCGTCGATGACATCGTCGCCCACCGACACGCGAACGCCGCCAATCAGGTCGGCGTTCTCACGCACATCAAGACGCACGGTTTTGCCGTACTTCTTGGAAAGCGTGCGGGTCAGTTCGGCTTTCTGGTCATCGGACATGACAAAAGCGGACTCCACCAGGGCGTCCACGATGTCTTCCGATTGCGCCTTCAGCAGTTCAAACTGCGCGGCGATTTCCGGCAGCAGCGTCAAACGGGCGTTCTCGATCAGCGCGGCGATGAAGCGTTTTACGTCTTCGTTGCCACGGCCGCCGAGCACATCCAGCATCAGCGCCTCAACCTCTTGTGCGGTATGTTTCGGATTGGTAATGACTTGCACCAGATCCGGGTTATTCACCATGGCAGCCAGCCACGACAGCGCTTCCGACCATTGGCCGAGGGTGCCCTGTTCCGTGGCGAGGCTGTATACCGCTTCGGCGTAGGGCCTTGCGACGGTAATGAGTTCTGCCATGAGTTAATTAAAACTCCGCTTTGATGGAGGCAAGCAGGTCGGCGTGCTTAGCGGCGTCGATCTCCTTGCGCAGGATCTTCTCGGCGCCGGCAACGGCCAGGTCGGCTACTTGAGTGCGCAAAGTTTCCTTCACGCGCAGCACTTCCTGGTCGATTTCAGCCTTGGCGTCAGCCACGATGCGCGCACTTTCAGTGCGTGCCGCGTCTTTGGCTTCATCCACGATCTGGCTGGCACGCTTTTCGGCGGCAACCACGATCTCGGTAGCCTGCTGCTTCGCCTTGCGGATTTCGTCCGCTACGCGCTTTTCAGCCGCTTCCAGATCCTGCTTGCCACGTTCCGCAGCGGCCAAGCCATCAGCGATACGCTTGGCCCGCTCATCCATCATGTTGGTAAGCGGAGGCCAAACAAACTTCATGGTGAACCATACCAGGATGGCGAACGTGATCGCCTGGCCCAGTAGTGTTACGTTGAATTCCACGCTTGTTTTCCTCCAGAGTATGACTACAACAACCGTTTACCGATCCGTAGAAAACGGATTAGTGAGCAGCCTTAACGATAGCCAGGGCAGCGGACAGGAACGGGTTGTTGAAGGTGAACAGCATGGCAACACCAACACCAATCATGGAGATCGCGTCAAGCAGACCGGCGATGATGAACAGCTTGGTTTGCAGAACCGGGATCATTTCCGGCTGACGAGCGGAGGACTCGAGGAACTTGCCACCCAGAATGGCGAAACCGATAGCGGTGCCCAGAGCGCCCAGACCAATGATCAGGGCTGCAGCGATAGCGGTCATCGACTGGATCTGAGAAACGAGTGCTTCCATTGTGTATCTCCTAAGACTTAAAGCAAGGATGGTTGGTAAAAAAGTATGGTGAATCTACAGGTAAATCAGTGCGCTTCCACTGCCAGGCTCAGGTACACGATGGTCAGCATCATGAACACGAAAGCCTGCAGGGTGATGATCAGGATGTGGAAAATCGCCCACGGCGCGCCCAGCACCCACTGCAGGCCCCAGGGCAGCAGCGCGATCAGGATGAAGATCAGTTCGCCGGCGTACAGGTTGCCGAACAAACGAAGAGACAGCGAAATCGGCTTGGCCGCCAGTTCCACCAGCTGGAACACGAAGTTCAGCGGAGCCAGGATGATGGCGCCGATTGGGTTGGAACTATGGAACGGCGCGGTCAAGAGTTCCTTGCCCCAGCCGCCCAGACCCTTGGCCTTGATGGAGAAGCCGATGATCAGGATCATCACGGACAGCGACATGGCGAAAGTGGCGTTCACGTCAGCGGACGGCACCACGCGGAAATACACATGATGCGGCTCCAGGCCGAAGAAGGTGTAACCGATCCACTGCGCGGCCATCGGGAACAGATCCACCGGGAACAAGTCCATGAAGTTCATCAGGAACACCCAGCAGAAAATGGTCAGCGCCAGCGGGGCGATAACCTTGCTCTGGCCATGAAACACTTCCTTGACCTGGGTTTGCACCAGCTCGATGATCATTTCGACGAATAGCTGCAGACGGCCCGGCGCTTCGATGCTGGCGCGGCGCGCCACCATGGCGAACACGCCTACGAACAGGAAGCCCAGCAGCAGCGAGATGGAGAAGGTGTCAACGTGCAGGCTCCAGAAGCCGGCTGACGGATCCGAGTTCCAGAAGGTAAGGTGGTGCTTGATGTAATCGGTTGCGTTGCTTGCCATCGCTCTTTTCTCAATTTTTGATTAGAAGCCCGAAACCGTAGCCGGAGGTGGCGGCAATGAACCCACCGAGAAAACCGGCCACGGACAAATCCTTGAAACTGGCCAAAACCGCAGCACTTATCAGTACGGTCAGGCAAAACTTCACCGCCTCGGCCAGGAAATGCGCTTTGATCAAGGCCGCGGGCGGCACATGACGTTTGGCATAAGCAATCCTGGCATAAACCAGCGCCGGCCCGAGCACCGCCAGTCCGCCCAACACCGCGGACACGGCGACGGCCACATTGCCGCCACTGAGGAGTAGCGAAACGACTACAGCCAGACCGACCAGGCTGGCTTGTAGTCGCAGCACCCGCTTCACTTCCTGATAGACCATGATCGCCAGTGCAAAAAAACCGCTGGATTATAGGCTTCGCATTTGCGTTGCGTCAACTTTGCGCAATAGTGTTTTTTGCGCTGCAACAAGCTCATTTTTGAGGATTTTTTTGCAGCTTGGCCAATAGCGAATCGAGTTCGTCCAGGCTGGCATATTCTATGATCAGCTTGCCGTTGCCGCCGTTGGCATGACGAATGCTGACCCGGGCGCCGATGGCGTCCGAAACCTGCTCCTCCAGCCTGGAAACGTCTGGATCGGCGTGCTTTTGCTGCGGAGAAACTGTCTCTTTTTGCGCAACACGCTGCTGCACCCGGCGCTCCACCTCGCGCACCGACATGCCCTTGCGCACCACCTCGTTCGCCAGTTCCAGCTGGGAAACCGTGGGCAGGGACAACAGCGCGCGGGCGTGGCCCATCTCCAGCTTGCCCTCGTGCATCATCTGCTGCAGCGGCTGCGGCAGCACCAACAGGCGCAGCAGATTCGACACCGCGCTGCGCGAGCGGCCAACGGCGTCGGCCGCAGCTTCGTGGGTCAGGCCGAACTCGTCGATCAGCCGCTTGATGCCCTGCGCCTCTTCGATCGGGTCCAGTTCCTGGCGCTGGATGTTCTCGATCAGCGCCATCGCCAGCGCGGCCTCGTCCGGCACGCTCTTGATCACCACCGGCACTTCGGCCAGGCCGGCCTTGCGCGAGGCGCGCCAGCGGCGCTCGCCGGCGATCAGTTCGTAGTCGCCCAGGCCCAGCTCGCGCACGATCAGCGGCTGGATGATGCCCTGCACGCGAATGGAGGCCGCCAGCTCGTCCAGCGCCGCTTCATCCATGAAACTGCGGGGCTGGTACTTGCCGGGGCGGATGCTGTCTATCGGAAGCGTGGAAAGTCTGTCGTCCACCGCATCAACGGTGGACAGGAGCGCGTCGAGTCCGCGCCCCAATCCTTTGAGTTTGGCCATAGTGTCAGACGGTGGGAGTTGCGGTGGCGGGTTCGAGTCGTTCAACCAGTTCCTGCGACAGCGCCAGATAGGCCTGCGCGCCGCGGGAGTTGCGGTCATACGACAAACCCGGCAGGCCGTGGCTGGGCGCCTCGGCCAGGCGCACATTGCGCGGGATGACGGTCTGGAACACCTTGTCGCCGAAGTGGCGCGCCAGCTGTTCCGATACCTGCTGCGACAAGTTGTTGCGGGCGTCGAACATGGTGCGCAGCAAACCCATGATCTCGATCCTGGGATTGACCGCGGTGCGAACCTTGCGCAGGGTGGCCACCAGATCGGACAAGCCTTCCAGCGCGTAGTACTCGCAAACCATGGGGATCAGCACGCTGTCGGCGGCCACCAGGCCGTTCAGCGTCAGCAGGTTCAGCGACGGCGGGCAGTCGATCAGCACGTAATCGTACTGGCCGGCCACCTCGGCCAACGCGTTCTTCAGCCGCGCTTCGCGGGCCAGTTCGTTGACCAGCTCCAGTTCGGCGCCGCCGAGATTGCGATTGGCCGGCAACACATGGAAACCACCGGCCTTGGCGTCCTGCCGCGCCTCCTCGACAGTCGCCTCGCCCAGCAGCACGTCGTAGCCGGATTTCTCCAGCGACTGCTTGGCGATGCCGCTGCCCATCGTGGCATTGCCCTGCGGGTCCAGATCGACGATCAGCACCCGCCGGCCCAGCTCGGCCAAACCGGCCGCCAGATTGACGACGGTGGTGGTCTTGCCCACCCCGCCCTTCTGGTTGGCCACCGCGATCACGCGTGGATTCATTGCAGCACCATCCTCACCAGATGGCGTTCGGCGTCCAGCCCCGGCACCGTTACCGGCAGCACCTCCGAAACCGCCACGCCTTGCGGCAGCAAGGCGATTTCCTCATACGGATACACGCCCTTCATCGCCACATACTGGCCGCCTTCGGCCATCAAGTGGCGGGTCAGCTTGACGAACTCGGACAGCTCCGAGAACGCGCGGCTGGTGATGCGATCGAACTTTTGCTCCGGCTGGTACGCCTCCACCCGGTCAGTCATCACCTGCACATTCGGCAGGCCCAGCTCCAGCACCACCTGGCGCAGGAAGGTGGTTTTCTTGTGATTCGAATCCAGCAGCACCACTTGCAGGTCAGGCCGCGCGATGGCGGTGGGGATGCCCGGCATGCCGCCGCCGGAGCCCACGTCCAGCATGCGGCTGCCGCCTTGCAGATGCGGCACCAGGCTCAGGCTGTCCAACAGATGATAGCTGACCATGCGCTCTTCCTGGCGGATGGCGGTGAGATTGTAAGTCTGGTTCCACTTGACCAGCAGCGCCAGGTAGCGCTCCAGCAGGTCCAGTTGCGGTTCGGTCAGCTCCAGCGCCAGTTGCGCCAGCCCTTGTTTCAATTCGGCAATATGTTGTGTCATGCGGTCTTCGCGTCGGTGAAGCCACGCTTCAGGTGCACCATCAGCAGGGCGATGGCGGCCGGGGTGATGCCCTGGATGCGCGAAGCCTGGCCCAGCGTCTCCGGACGCTGCTGGTTCAGCTTCTGCTGCACTTCCTTGGACAGGCCCTTGACCAGGCCATAATCGATGTCGCCCGGCAGACGGATGTCTTCCAGATTATCGCGGCGCGCCAGCTCTTCGTTCTGGCGATTGATGTATCCCTGGTATTTGACCTGAATTTCCACCTGCTCGGCAACCTCGTCGGCCAGTTCCGGCGCGCCGGCGGCGGCTTCCGGCACCGTCATCAGCTCGCGGTACGGCACATTCGGGCGCTTCAGCAGGTCCTGCAGCGTGTATTCGCGTTCGATCTGCTTGCCCAGCACCTTTTCCAAGGCGGCCGGGTCCTGCAGCTTGGCCGGATGCACCCAGGTGGCGGCGAGGCGCGCCTTCTCGGCCTCCACCGCATCGCGCTTCCTGCAGAAGGCATCCCACTGCGCGTCGCCCACCACGCCCAGCTTGCGGCCCATTTCGGTCAGGCGCAGGTCGGCGTTGTCTTCCCGCAATTGGAGGCGGAACTCGGCGCGGCTGGTGAACATGCGGTACGGCTCGGACACGCCCTTGGTGATCAGATCGTCCACCAGCACGCCCAGATAGGCCTCGTCGCGGCGCGGGCACCAGGCGTCCTGCTCGCGGGCGAACAGGCCAGCGTTCAGCCCCGCCAGCAAGCCCTGGGCGGCGGCTTCTTCATAGCCGGTGGTGCCGTTGATCTGCCCGGCGAAGAACAGGCCGTGGATGGCCTTGGTCTCCAGCGAGGCCTTCAGGCCGCGCGGGTCGAAGTAGTCGTATTCGATGGCGTAGCCGGGACGCAGGATGTGGGCGTTTTCCATGCCGCGGATCGAGCGCACGGCCGCCAGCTGGATGTCGAACGGCAGGCTGGTGGAAATCCCGTTGGGGTAGAACTCGTGCGTGGTCAGGCCTTCCGGTTCCAGGAACACCTGATGGCTGTCTTTGTCGGCGAAGCGGTTGATCTTGTCTTCGATGGACGGGCAGTAGCGCGGGCCCACGCCTTCGATCACCCCGGTGAACATCGGGCTGCGGTCAAAGCCGCCGCGGATGATGTCGTGCGTGCGCTCGTTGGTGTGGGTGATCCAGCACGGCAGCTGCTTGGGATGCATCTCGCGCTTGCCGCGGTAGGAGAACACCGGCTCAGGCGTGTCGCCCGGCTGCTCTTCCATCACGCTGAAATCCACGCTGCGGCCGTCGATGCGCGGCGGCGTGCCGGTTTTGAGCCGGCCCACCGGCAGGTCCAGCTCGCGCAGACGCGCGCCCAGCGTGCTGGCGGCCTGGTCGCCGGCGCGGCCGCCGGTGTAATTTTCCATGCCGACGTGAATTTTGCCGGACAGGAAGGTGCCGGCGGTCAGCACCACGGTCTTGGCGCGGAAAGTGATGCCGATGGCGGTGATGGCGCCGGCGACGCGGTCGCCTTCGATCAGCAGATCATCCACCGGCTGCTGGAACAGCGTCAGATTGGGCTGGTTTTCCAGCATCTCGCGGATGGCGGCCTTGTACAGGATGCGGTCGGCCTGCGCGCGCGTGGCGCGCACCGCCGGGCCTTTGGACGCGTTCAGCGTGCGGAACTGGATGCCGCCGATGTCGGTGGCCAGCGCCATGGCGCCGCCCAGCGCGTCCACCTCTTTCACCAGATGGCCCTTGCCGATGCCGCCGATCGACGGATTGCACGACATCTGCCCCAGGGTCTCGATGTTGTGCGTCAGAAGGAGCGTATTGCAGCCCATGCGCGCTGCGGCCAGCGCGGCCTCGGTGCCGGCGTGACCGCCGCCCACCACTATCACGTCGTAGCTTGTCGGATAAATCATGGCGAAAGAGCAAATCAAGCGGAAAAACGGCCTATTTTACGCCAAATCCGTTTGACTGATAAGTCCTTGATTTCAATAAACCCGCGGCCGTCACCATATCGTCAAGCCACAGTCACCACAAGGTCATGTTTTGGACATCGCATTGTCAAACTCGACACCTAGCATAAGCTCATCACGACGAGGGGCAAAACATGCTGCTAAATGAACAACTTGCAAGCAGAAGCAAACCGCGACTGGCGGTCCGCCTGGCGCAGAGCGCCGAAGATATTCGCCGCGCGCAGAAACTGCGCTTCGAAGTGTTTGCCGGCGAAATGGGCGCCGAACTGGCCTCCCGCGATCTGGGCATAGACTGCGACGAATACGACGAGCTGTGCGACCACCTGATCGTAGAGGACCACAATACCGGCATGGTGGTGGGCACCTACCGCATGCTCTCCCCTACCGCGGCCCGCCGCGCGCCCAGCCTGTATTCCGAACATGAATTCGATCTCTCCCGCCTGTCCCACCTGCGCGACAACCTGATCGAAGTGGGCCGCTCCTGCGTGCACCGCGACTTCCGCTCCGGCGCGGTGATCGCCCTCTTGTGGTCCGGCCTGGCCGATTACGTCGCCAGCCAGAACGGCGCCTATCTGGCCGGCTGCGCCAGCGTGTCGCTGACCGACGGCGGCCATCAGGCGGTCAGCCTCTATCGCCAGCTGGAAGGCCAGTACCTGTCGCCGCCGGAATGGCGCGTCTTCCCCCACCTGCCGCTGCAGCTGGACCGCGTTGTCGACGACAGCGCCCCGGTGCCGCTGCCGCCGCTGATCAAGGGCTATCTGCGCGCCGGCGCCCATGTCTGCGGCGAACCGGCCTGGGACCCGGACTTCAACTGCGCCGACTTCTTCATGCTGCTGCCAATGAGCCGGCTGAATGCGCGCTACAACAAGCATTTTGTCGGCTAATGACCACCGCCAAGCAAAACGGCTGCGCCCCACCACGCAGCCGTTTACCTTGCGGTCGCCGCAGAACGGATACGCAAGTCGCGCTATTAATCACCGGCATAGATCTCGTGGTAGATTAACGACTTCCTCAAAATCGAAAGCCAGAACATGCGCAAGCCACGCGCGGACATGATCTTGCTGGCCACCCTGGCCCTGTCCTTGATCGGCCTCGTCCAAATATGGAGCCGGGCACTCCATTTGCATGCGCTTATCATTTTGATGCTGGCCATCGCCTGCACGATGTTTTACGGTGCCGCGCGCACCACTCGCGAAGGCGTGTTCCACAGCGCGAGGTTCAAAACCGCCATATCGAGAGCGGACCACCCTTTTCGCTTTCGGGTCCATATTGCAACCATCCTAACAATTGGCTTCGGCGCGCTTTACATCGGTGTCAGGCTCCTCCTGGCCATCAGCTAAGGCATGCGCTGCATTCAGCACAGCGCTCAAACCCGCAATGCTACAATCCCGCCATGGCTTACCTTTTCGAACCGATAGGCGTGATCCACTCGCCGTATCGGGAAAAATTCGGCATCCCGCGCCAGCCCTCGCTGGCGACGGCTGCCGGCGTCACACTGCAGCTGCTGCCGCCTTACAACCATCCAGACTGCGTGCGCGGGCTGGAAGCCTTCTCCCATGTCTGGATCAGCTTCGTGTTCCACCAGACGCTGGAACGCGGCTGGCAGCCGCTGGTGCGGCCGCCGCGGCTGGGCGGCAACGCCAAGGTGGGCGTGTTCGCCAGCCGCTCCACCCACCGCCCCAATCCCTTGGGGCTGTCGCTGGTGGAGCTGGTTTCGGTCTCGACGGAAGGCGGCGCGTCGCTGCAACTGGCCGGGGCCGACCTGCTGGACGGCACGCCGGTGCTGGACATCAAGCCGTACATTCCCTTCGTCGAGTCGCGCCCCGATGCGGCAGGCGGCTTTGTCGACGGCCCGCCGCCGCTGCTGCAGGTAGAATGGAGCGACGCCGCCCTGCGCCAATTGACCGAGCTTGAGCCGCCGCCCGGCTTCGCGACGCTGGTGGAGCAAGTGCTGGCCCAAGATCCGCGCCCGGCCTATCAGGACGATCCGCAACGCGTCTACGGCGTGATGCTGTATTGCTACAATGTCCGCTTCGGCATCGTTGCCAACAAGGCGACGGTGCTTGAAATTCTGCAAGAAAACCAAAACTAAATCGCATCTTCCCGGTCTTACTCGGGCAACTAAACCACTCAGGACAAAGAAAATGACCACTCGCGCGAAGACGATCGTACTCGCCTTCACCATGGTTTCCGTGTTGGCTACACCGTTTGCCGAGGCCGCGCGCCTGGGCAAGGGCAAGAGCGCAGGCATGCAGCGCTCCACGCCCACCCGTACCTATCAACCGAGCACGCCGGCCCAGGCGCCGCAGTCCGCCGGCGTGCCGGCTCCGGCTGCCGCCCCGGCACAGGCTCAACCGCAGAAGAGCGGCCCGGGCATCGGCACCGCGCTGGCCGCAGGCGCGGCAGGCGCGGCCGCCGGCTACATGCTGGGCTCCGCCGGCAGCGACAAGCAGCACGCCAATCAGCAAGCGGCGCCTCAGGACGCGGCAGGCAACGCCGCGCCG
>NZ_JAELTR010000271.1:0-299 GCF_016428945.1 Chromobacterium sp. ASV23 | reverse complement strand
CCCCCCCCCCCCCCCCCCCCCCCCCCCCCCCCCCCCCCCCCCCCCCCCCCCCCCCCCCCCCCCCCCCCCCCCCCCCCCCCCCCCCCCCCCCCCCCCCCCCCCCCCCCCCCCCCCCCCCCCCACCACCACCTCCGTGCTGTCGTCGGCAGCGTCAGATGTGTATAAGAGACAGGGTGAAACCAGCGCCGGCGGCCTGTCCCGGCTGCCAGATGCGCTGTCCCGCCACAAACCCGACGTGCTGGTGCTGGAGCTGGGCGCCAACGACGGCCTGCGCGGCCTGCCGATGGCCGAGATGCGAC
>NZ_JAELTR010000270.1:0-301 GCF_016428945.1 Chromobacterium sp. ASV23 | reverse complement strand
CCCCCCCCCCCCCCCCCCCCCCCCCCCCCCCCCCCCCCCCCCCCCCCCCCCCCCCCCCCCCCCCCCCCCCCCCCCCCCCCCCCCCCCCCCCCCCCCCCCCCCCCCCCCCCCCCCCCCCCCCACACCCACACCTCCGTGCTGTCGTCGGCAGCGTCAGATGTGTATAAGAGACAGCCACCGGATAGCCGCCCTGGGTGATGGTCCATTTGCGTTCGTCCAGCAGCTGCTTCAGTTGCGCGCTGTTGCCGGCGAAGACCGGAATCACGCCTTGCTGCACACCCAGCGCCTTGGCCAGGCGGAC
>NZ_JAELTR010000269.1:0-301 GCF_016428945.1 Chromobacterium sp. ASV23 | reverse complement strand
CCCCCCCCCCCCCCCCCCCCCCCCCCCCCCCCCCCCCCCCCCCCCCCCCCCCCCCCCCCCCCCCCCCCCCCCCCCCCCCCCCCCCCCCCCCCCCCCCCCCCCCCCCCCCCCCCCCCCCCCCCCACCCACACCTCCGTGCTGTCGTCGGCAGCGTCAGATGTGTATAAGAGACAGGCGCCAGCCTGAGCAAAGACGCTCGGTCTCAGCCCAGAACGCCGGCGAGTGATTCATGTGTTCCAGATGAGCCAGTTCGTGGGCGATGACGTAATCGACCACCGCCAACGGGGCCTGCGCCAGCCGC
>NZ_JAELTR010000268.1:0-301 GCF_016428945.1 Chromobacterium sp. ASV23 | reverse complement strand
GCTGGAGGATTGGCTGAAGGCCTATCCCGGCACGCTGCTGGTGATTTCGCACGACCGCGACTTCCTGGACGCCATCTGCAGCCATATCGTCGAAGTGGCCAACCAGACGCTGACGCTGTACACCGGCTGTCTCTTATACACATCTCCGAGCCCACGAGACTCCGCCAATTATCGCGTATGCCGTCTTCTGCTTGAAACGGGGGGGGGGGGGGGGGGGGGGGGGGGGGGGGGGGGGGGGGGGGGGGGGGGGGGGGGGGGGGGGGGGGGGGGGGGGGGGGGGGGGGGGGGGGGGGGGGGGGGG
>NZ_JAELTR010000267.1:0-301 GCF_016428945.1 Chromobacterium sp. ASV23 | reverse complement strand
CCCCCCCCCCCCCCCCCCCCCCCCCCCCCCCCCCCCCCCCCCCCCCCCCCCCCCCCCCCCCCCCCCCCCCCCCCCCCCCCCCCCCCCCCCCCCCCCCCCCCCCTTTTCACGCAGAAGACGGCATACGAGATAATTGGCGGAGTCTCGTGGGCTCGGAGATGTGTATAAGAGACAGGCATAGACCATGCCTGCGAAGGCCAGGGCCTGATGCGCGAGGCGCTGCAGGCGGCGATACGCTTCGCTTTCGACGAATTGAAGCTGCACCGCATCCAGGCCAATTACCAGCCGTCCAACGCGCGCA
>NZ_JAELTR010000266.1:0-302 GCF_016428945.1 Chromobacterium sp. ASV23 | reverse complement strand
CCCCCCCCCCCCCCCCCCCCCCCCCCCCCCCCCCCCCCCCCCCCCCCCCCCCCCCCCCCCCCCCCCCCCCCCCCCCCCCCCCCCCCCCCCCCCCCCCCCCCCCCCCCCCCCCCCCCCCCCCCACACCACCACCTCCGTGCTGTCGTCGGCAGCGTCAGATGTGTATAAGAGACAGAGGCAAGGGCGTGCGTCCGGGCACCTACTGCGAACCGAAGATGACCACTGTCGGCTCGCAGGACACCACCGGCCCGATGACCCGCGACGAGCTGAAAGACCTGGCCTGCCTGGGCTTCTCCGCCGAT
>NZ_JAELTR010000265.1:0-302 GCF_016428945.1 Chromobacterium sp. ASV23 | reverse complement strand
CCCCCCCCCCCCCCCCCCCCCCCCCCCCCCCCCCCCCCCCCCCCCCCCCCCCCCCCCCCCCCCCCCCCCCCCCCCCCCCCCCCCCCCCCCCCCCCCCCCCCTATTTTCAAGCAGAAGACGGCATACGCGATAATTGGCGGAGTCTCGTGGGCTCGGAGATGTGTATAAGAGACAGGCTCCAAGGTCTGCTTCAGTCTACCGGCGCCGCGTTGCACGCCGGTGATGGTTTCGGCCAGCAGACCCAGGTAGCGCTTCTCGTCGATCAGGCCGCTGCGCACCAGCGCCAGGTCGTCGTAATACGA
>NZ_JAELTR010000264.1:0-302 GCF_016428945.1 Chromobacterium sp. ASV23 | reverse complement strand
GCATGGCGATGAACGTGGGGTCGTCGGGCGAAGACGACCTGATGATGGAAATCAACACCACGCCGCTGATCGACGTGATGTTGGTGATGCTGATCATGCTGATCATCACGATTCCGATCCAGACGCATGCGGTGAAGCTGGACATGCCGGTGAACACGCCGTCGAAGCAGCAGGCGAAGCCGGTGGTGGTGCAGATCGACATCACGCCGGACAGCGCGGTGATGTGGAACGGCGAGCGTTTGCCGAACCGAGAGGCGCTGGAAGCGAAGCTGACGGCGGCGGGGAAGGCGGATCCGCAACCG
>NZ_JAELTR010000263.1:0-302 GCF_016428945.1 Chromobacterium sp. ASV23 | reverse complement strand
CCCCCCCCCCCCCCCCCCCCCCCCCCCCCCCCCCCCCCCCCCCCCCCCCCCCCCCCCCCCCCCCCCCCCCCCCCCCCCCCCCCCCCCCCCCCCCCCCCCCCCCTCTTCAAGCAGAAGACGGCATACGCGATAATTGGCGGAGTCTCGTGGGCTCGGAGATGTGTATAAGAGACAGGGCCGGAGGTCGGCCCCATGGTGGAGTCCGATGCCGGCGAACCGGCGTCGCCCAAGGCGCCAGCGGTGCCGATGATGGCCACGGTGGCCAGCGGCGAGAAGCCCAGGTGCGCGCACAGCGGCACATA
>NZ_JAELTR010000032.1:0-49424 GCF_016428945.1 Chromobacterium sp. ASV23 | reverse complement strand
AAAACGCCGCGCGGGGCGCGGCGTCGGGCGGTGTGCGGCGGACGCTTATTTTTCCAGCAGGCTGCGCAGCATCCAGGCGGTTTTCTCGTGGACTTGCAGGCGCTGGGTCAACAGGTCGGCGCTGGGTTCGTCGCTGGCGCGCTCGACGACTTCGAAGATGCTGCGGGCGGTGCGACAGATGGTTTCGTGGCCTTCCACCAGCTGGCGGATCATGTCATCTGCCTTGGGCGGCGTGCCGGCGGCTTCCGCGATGGAGGTCAGGCGGGCGTAGTCGGCATAGCTGCCCGGCGCGTAGTGGCCCAGCGCGCGAATGCGCTCGGCGATGGCATCGACGGCCAGCGACAGCTCGTTGTACTGGGTCTCGAACATCAGGTGCAGGGTGTTGAACATCGGCCCGGTGACGTTCCAGTGGAAGTTATGGGTTTTCAGGTACAGGGTGTAGCTGTCGGCCAGCAGACGGGACAGGCCATCTGCGATGTGTTGGCGGTCTTGCTCGTTGATACCGATATCCATACTTTTCTCCGGTGTGGCGGCCGTGCAGCCTGGCCGCGTTTTGGTCTACACTCCCCGTTTTTGACAGGAAATGGCGATGAAACCTTGGTTGTCGTGCCAAGCTGGCCGTGTGCGCTTGACGCTGCATGTGCAGCCCGGCGCCAAGAAGACCGAAGCGGCTGGCGAGCATGGCGACTGCCTGAAGATCCGCCTGGCCGCGCCGCCGGTGGACGGCAAGGCCAATGCCGCGCTTCTGGCCTGGCTGGCGGAGCGCTTCGGCGTGGCCAAGCGCGACGTGTCGCTGCTATCCGGCGACAAGAACCGGCACAAGGTGGTGGAGATCCAGTGCGATCTCGACGCCGCAGCAGTGCTGGCCCTGTTCGGCCTTCACTGAATGCGGCGGCCCGGCGGCGTTTGCTCGTCCACCCGGCTGTACTCGCCTTCTATGACGTCGCTGTTGCCGGCCGGTCCGGAGCTGGCGCTGGGGCCGGCGCCGGGCGTGCGCAGCTGGATATCCGGTCCTTTCAGCGGCAGCAGCAGCAGGATGGCGGCGATGTCGCTGAGCAGGCCCGGCAGCAGGAACAGCAGGCCCGCCAGCGCATAGCGCAGCGGCCACAATAGAGAATACAGCGAAACCTTGTCGCCCTGGCGCATCACGCTGCCCAGGGTCAGCAAGGCGCCGAGTTTCTGGTTGCGCAGCATCCACAGGCCGAGCAGCGAGGACAGCAGCACCAGCAGGAATACCGCCAGTCCGCCGATATGATCGGCCAGCGCCACCAGCGCGGCGATTTCGGCGAACGGGTAGATCAGCAACAACAACGGGAGTGCGCGCATCGTGAATTCTTTTCCATCTGACGAATGTTTAATGGTTGTCTGCAATGTACCCGATTCGCAGCGGGCGGGACAGATTGCGGCAACGCTGGTCAGCGAGCGGCTGGCCGCTTGCGTCAATATTCTGGCGCCTTGCCGTTCGGTATACTGCTGGCAGGACGCGGTGGAGCAGGCGGACGAGGTGCCGCTGTTGATCAAGACCCGCCGCGACGCCTATCCGGCGCTGGAGGCGAGGCTGCTGGAGCTGCACCCGTACGAGGTGCCGGAAATCATCGCCTTGCCTGTCGCATCGGGCTTGCCCGCTTATCTGACATGGGTATCGGACAGCGTGGTTTCAAGGGGCGGAGCAGCTTGATTTCCTGTTGACCTATGACTGTCGATGCAGCGGTTTCGTTCCCGCCTAGTCTGGGACGCTGAAAAAAATCTTTGCGTTAGGCTTGACTGCAATAAAGCGTTTCATTATAGTTGCGGTCTCTCGCTTGGGTCGTTAGCTCAGCTGGTAGAGCAGCGGACTTTTAATCCGTTGGTCGCAGGTTCGAATCCCGCACGACCCACCAGAGAAAACTTGATATAGTGCATTGCCTGTCCCGGACGGGTCGTTAGCTCAGTTGGTAGAGCAGCGGACTCTTAATCCGTAGGTCGAGTGTTCGAGCCACTCACGACCCACCATCCAGACAAGCTTTCGTCTATCAGCCATGCTGGTAGGTGGCCGATTCAAGTTCATTTCTGTTGTCAATGCAGTTTAGGATGGGTCGTTAGCTCAGTTGGTAGAGCAGCGGACTCTTAATCCGTAGGTCGAGTGTTCGAGCCACTCACGACCCACCACCATCCCTGCATACCCCCGACACGGCATTACCCTATGGGTCGTTAGCTCAGCTGGTAGAGCAGCGGACTTTTAATCCGTTGGTCGCAGGTTCGAATCCCGCACGACCCACCAAGAATTCACGCGCCAGGCCCGATCTTATGATCGGGCCTTTTGCTTTTCTGTTTCTCGAGTCGATTTGCTTCTATTGCCTTCATGCCGCCTGACCTGCCTTGCGCCAGGGCGATGCGGGAGGCGGGCGAATTCCTGCTTTTGATAACAAATAAAAATAGTTATCATTACGTTTTGTGCGTCGGCCGGCCTGCATCCGCCAGCGCCTCACTTTCCTTCCCGCCGGCGGCGGGAGGCGATTCAACAGGAAATCCCAGAATGAGCAGCGTAATCGACACCACCCGCACCCAGGCTCTGAAAGCCCGCACTCACGCCACCCATGACCAGCTGGACCAGCGCATCATGGCCAATCAGCCTTTCGCCAACCGTGAGAATTACAGCCGCTTCCTGGAGGCGCAGTACCGCTTCCTGCGCGATGCCGACGCTTTGTATGACAATCCCGAGCTGGTGGCGCTGTTCCCGGACTTGGCCGAGCGCCGCCGCTACCACAGCATCGCCGCCGACCTGGCCGACCTGGCCGACCTGGCCGACCTGGCCGATCTGGCCGATCTGGGCCGGCCGCTGCCGCAGCTGCAGGATGCGCCGATCAGCGAAACCCTGGACGTCGCCACCGCGATGGGCTGGCTGTATGTGGTGGAAGGCTCCAAGCTGGGCGCCGCCATCCTGTATAAGCTGGCCGGCAAACTCGGATTGGACGAGCACTGCGGCGCCCGCCACCTGGCCGGTCATCCGGATGGCCGCGCCCGCCACTGGCGCGCTTTCACCGCCGTGCTGGACGGCCTGCAGCTGGATGAGGCGGCGGAGGCCCGCGTCACCGCCGGCGCGGTGGCGGCCTTCGCTTGCATGAATGGCCATCTGGACCAGGTGTACGTTTGAGCCCAGGGCAGCATCCGGCGGTGCGCTGGTTTTATCTGCTAAGCGGCGTCTTGATGGTCGGGCTCGGCGTGATCGGCGCGCTGTTGCCGGTGATGCCCACCACCATTTTCCTGATCCTGGCGCTGGCTTGTTTCAGCAAATCGTCGCCGCGGCTGGAGCAGCGGCTGCTGGACCATCCGCGCTTCGGCCCCGGCCTGCGTCGCTGGCGCGAACAGCGCATCGTGCCCGCGCGCGCCAAATGCTTCGCCGCGCTGGGCATGGGGGCCGGATTCGTCGCCCTGTTGCTGGCCAGGCCGCCGCACTGGGTGCCATGGCTGGTGGCGGCGATCGAGCTGTCGGTGCTGCTGTATCTGCTGAGCCGGCCGTCGAAGCCCTAGGGGCTGTTGACGTTTGGTGAGCGGTCGCGCCGGGCGCAAACGCAATCCACCCAGCACACTTCAACAGCCCCTTAATAATGCGCGGTGAAGATGCAAGCATGTCGTCAACAGCGGGCTTGCCGCATAATGTGGGCTTGGCGGCCGTTTGGCCGAAGAAGGGGAAACCATGAAGATGCTGACGAAGAGCGGGCTGTTGCTGACGGCCCTGTGGTCCGGCGCCGCGCTGGCGCAAACCGTCGATGAGCAATTGCTGGCGGCGCAGATGGCGTTTCAGCAGGCGGAGAGCCAGCAGCGAACGGCCGACAAGCGATTGAAGGACGCGCAGGACGCCAAGGCGTTGGCCGAACAAAAACTCGCCGGCGCCCAGGCGGCCTTGGACAAGGCCAGCGCCGATCTGAACGAGGCCACCACGGCTCAGGGCAACGCGCAGCAGACCTTGCAGCAGGCTACCCAGGCGCTGCAACAGGCTTGGCAGCGCAAGGAAGGCGGGCAATAATCGCCGCGCAAGCCTGACGAGCCGCGCTATTTGCCGCTGAGCTGGCGATAGCGCTGCAGGTCCTGCTGCATTTTCTGCTGGTAGCTGTTGATTTCGGCGCGCTTGGACGCCATCAGGGCCTGCAGGTCTTTCTGTTCGCGTTGCAGCACTTGCAGATTGTGCAGCGTGGCGGCGGGCGGTTTTTGATGCTGCTTGTTGTGCTGTTCCAGGTCTTGTTGCAAGTCGCGCTGCTGGATGGCCAGGCCCTGGGCGCGCAGCTCCAGCGCGCGATAGGCCGACTGCAGAACGGAGAGCTGCTTTTCGCGGTCGGCCTGCAGCTCCGCCAGCGTGGAGTAGCTCTGCACCAGCGCCTGGTCATGGCGCGCGGCATCCTGCTGCTTTTGCAGCAGCTGCCTGGCGGCGGCGGCCGAGGCTTCGCGGCTTTGGCGCTGCGCCTCGGTTTCGGCCGGCTTTTTCACCATGCCCTGCTTGCTCAACTGCGCCACGCCGCGGCTTTGACCTTGCAGCGGCGGCGCGTCGCTGTAATGCGTCTTGCCGGACTCATCCACCCATTTGTACACGTCGGCGTGAGCCAGCGAACACAACAGCAGCAGCAATCCGGCAAGCGCTTTCATCAGTAGTCGACTCCGTACTGAGCGCGATAGGCGCGCACCGCGTCGAGGTGGGCGGCCAGCTCCGGGCTGTTTTCCAGGAAGCCCAGCACGTCTTTCAGCGTGGCGATGGCCACGACCGGCAGGCCGTGTTGCTGCGCTACTTCCTGCACCGCGGACAATTCGCCCTGGCCGCGCTCCATCCGGTCCAGCGCGATGGCCACGCCGGCCGGGGTGGCGCCGGCGGCGCGGATCAGCTCCACCGATTCGCGCACCGAGGTGCCGGCGGAAATCACGTCGTCTATGATCAGCACCTTGCCCTGCAGCGGCGCGCCGACCAGGGTGCCGCCTTCGCCGTGGTCCTTGGCTTCCTTGCGGTTGTAGGCAAACGGCACGTTGCGGCCTTGTTCCGCCAGCGCCATGCCGGCGGCGGCGGCCAGGATGATGCCCTTGTAGGCCGGGCCGAACAGCATGTCGAACTGAACCTGGCTGTTCAGGATGGACTGGGCGTAGAAGCGGGACAGCTTCAGCGTGGATTCGCCATCGTTGAACAGGCCGGCGTTGAAGAAGTACGGCGATTTGCGTCCCGCCTTGGTGATGAACTCGCCAAACTTCAAAACCTGCTTGTCGAGCGCAAAACGAATAAACTCTTGACGGAAATCGCTCATCTTCACTCCTTGATGAAATCGTTAACAGACCCTAAATTGCCGCAAGCATAACACGGGAGATACCCTTGCTTCGAATCGTTTCCGCCAACCTGAATGGCATCCGCTCGGCGGACAAGAAAGGCTTTTTCGACTGGCTGGCCACCATCCGCGCCGACTTCGTCTGCGTGCAGGAACTGAAGGCGCAGGCCGGCGATCTGTCGGACCGGATGCGCAATCCGGACGGCCTGGCCGGCTATTTCCATTATGCCGAGAAGAAGGGCTATAGCGGCGTCGGCCTGTATACCCGCCATCAGCCGGATGCGGTGGTGGAAGGGCTGGGCGTGGACTGGATCGATGCCGAAGGCCGTTTCCTGCAGCTGGATTTCGGCAATCTGTCCGTCATCTCGCTGTACTTGCCGTCCGGCTCCAGCAGCGATGAACGGCAGCAGGTGAAGTTCGATTTTCTCGATGTGTTCATGCCGCATCTGGAGAAGCTGAAGGCGGCCGGCCGCGACATCGTGATCTGCGGCGACTGGAACATCGCCCACAACGAGATCGACCTGAAAAACTGGAAGGGCAATCTGAAGAATTCCGGCTTCCTGCCGGAGGAGCGCGCCTGGATGACCGACCTGCTGGGCCGCGTCGGCTGGCGCGACGTGTGGCGCAATCTGTATCCGGAGGCGCCAGGCTATACCTGGTGGAGCAATCGCGGCCAGGCCTACGCCAAGGACGTGGGCTGGCGCATCGACTACCACATCGTCACGCCGTCGCTGCTGGAGCAGGCCGTGTCCGCCAGCGTGTACAAGGACGAGAAGTTCTCCGACCACGCGCCCTTGATCGTCGACTACCGCCGGGAGCTGTGATGTGGGACGACGATGACGTCACGCTGCTGACGGTGCCGGGCTGGGGCAATTCCGGCGACACGCACTGGCACGGCTATTGGGAAAAAACCTATCCGCTGGCGCGCCGCGCGGAGCAGCGCGACTGGCTATACCCGACCCGCGACGAATGGGTGGCCGGGCTGGACGCGGCTATTGCCGAGATTCCCGGCAAACTGGTCATCGCCGCGCATAGCCTGGGTTGCCATACCGCCGTCGCGTGGCTGCTGCAGGCTTCGCTGCAGCAGCAGAGCAAGGTCAAGGGCGCGCTGCTGGTGGCGCCGCCGGCGATTCCTTTGACCGACGAGCGGGCCCGCGCCAGCGGCGAACTGCCGGCAGGCGCGCCGCTGCCGACTTTCGCCGGCTTCGAGACGCTGCCGGAGCGCAAGCTGCCGGTGCCGGCGTTGCTGGTGGCCAGCCGCGACGATCCGTTCTGCGAGTTTGAAGAAGCGCGGCGGATGGCCGCACTGTGGGGCGCGGAGTTCATCGACGGCGGCATGGCCGGCCATATGGGCAGCCACGCCGGCCTGGGCAGCTGGGCGGCCGGACAGCGCCTGCTGCAGCGCTTGATTCTGGCTTGACGCGACGGGCGCGCCGCTTGTCAGTGCGCCACCGGCCGCGCCGGGTCGCTGCACCATTCGCTCCACGATCCGGGATAGAGCCGGCTGCCGGAAAAACCGGCGATCTCCATCGACAGCAGGTTCTGGCAGGCGGTGACGCCGGAACCGCATTGGTGGACGATGGCGGCGGGGTCGAAACCTTGGCCCAGCAGCGCCTCCCATTCCGCGCGCAATTGCGCGGCCGGCTTGTAGCGCTGTTCGGCGTCCAGATTATTCATGAAGAAGCGGTTGGCCGCGCCCGGTATGTGGCCGGCCACCGGGTCTATCGTCTCGCCTATGCCGTGGAAGCGCTCATTGCTGCGAGCGTCCACCACGGTGAAGGCCTGTGTTTGCAGATTCGCCAGCACGGCGTCGACATCGACGGTTGCCGCCAGCGACGGCCGGATGGCGAAGCGGCGCGAGCGGCGGGCCGGCGGCGCTTGATCCAGCGGCAGGCCGGCGGCTAGCCAAGCTTTCAGGCCCCCATCCAGCACCGCCGCCTTGTCATGGCCCAGCCAGCGCAGCAGCCACCAAGCGCGCGCGGCGTATTGGCTGGAACCATCGTCGTAGGCTACCACTTGCGTAGTCGCATCCACCCCTATCGCGCCCAGATCCACCGCCAGCCGCTGGCCATCCGGCAAGGGATGGCGGCCGTTGCGGCCGTTCTTGCTGGAGGACAGATGGTAGTCCAGATGCAGATAGTGGGCGCCGGGCAGATGCCCTTGTTCGTAGGCGGCGGGGCCGTAGTCGGGATTGTCCAGCTGGAAGCGGCAATCCAGCACGACCACCTCGGCAGGCGGCAGGCTAGACAGTTGTTCCGGCGTGATCAGCGTGGTGTACATGGCGTCTTCAGCGTAATCGTTGGACGTTCAGGCTAATGGCAGGATGTGAATCCTGGCAAGTGTGCTAAAACATTAACATTCTTCATTTCGATTGTTTAATTGGCAGAGTAAGCTGAGATGACAGGCTGTCGCCATGTTTAGGGACGGCCAATCAAAACAATCCAGTATTGGGGATGGACATGTTTAATGCTTTGACTATTGGCCAGCGCATTCTGCTGTTGGCGTGCAGCTTGCTGCTCGCCATGTTTGTGCTGGGCGGCGGCACCTGGTGGACGATGAATAATCTAGAGGCGGAGCTGAAGGTGCTGGTCAACGAAAAGATCGCCTTCCGCCACCAGTTGGACCGCATGCAGCGCACCATGATGCAGATTCGCCAGGATGAGAAGAATATCTTCATCAGCATAGGCAACCCGGCGAACACCGATCAGAGCATCCAGACCAATAAGCAAGCCCTGGACAAGAGCATCGCCAAGCTGCGCGATCAGGTGGGCGAAGCCAAGGCCATGGCGATGGCCGGCGATCATCAGGCGGAGTTCGATGGCGTGCTGTCCGGTCTGGATGGCTACGCCCAGGGCATGGCTGGGCTGTACCAGAAGATAGAAAAGGGTGAAATCACCGCGGCCAATGTCGCCGACGCCAATATCATTCCCTTCAAGCCCAAGCTCTACGCGGCGCGCGACACGCTGATCAAGCTGCGGGAGCTGGCGGACAATACCGCGAAAGAATCCGAAGACGCCATGGTGGCGGCGATGGAGCGCGCCGCCGCTTTCCTGTTGACGCTGCTGCTGGCGGTGCTGCTGGGCGGCGCGGCATTGGCTTGGGTGATCGCCCGCTCGATCACCAAACCGCTGGACTCCATGCAGGAGCGGATGCGCTTTGCGGCCGAACATAACGATCTGACGGTGAAGATAGAGCAGCATGGCCGCGACGAGGTCAGCGAAACCGGCCGCGCGCTGGCGCAACTGCTGGGCAATCTGCGCGCCTTCATCGACCGCACCCGGCAAGATTCCAACCAAGTCAATTCGACGGCGGCCTCGCTGTCGCAGGTATCGCAGCGCATCGCCGAGGCGTCGCGGCAGCAGACCGACGCCTCATCGTCTACCGCCGCCGCGGTGGAGCAGATGACGGTCAGCATCAATCTGGTGGCCGAGCACGCGGTGGAAATGGCCAGCGAGGCGCGCAGCAGCATGCAGGAAGCGGTCAGCGGCAGCCAAGTGGCGGGCGATGCCGCCAGGGAAATGCAGGAAATCGCCCGGGTGATAGGCGAGTCCGAGACGGTGATCAACTCGCTGAACCAGCGTTCCGACGAGATCGGCAATATCGTAGAGGTGATCCACGACATCGCCGAACAGACCAATCTCCTGGCGCTGAACGCTGCGATTGAGGCCGCGCGCGCCGGCGAAATGGGCCGCGGCTTCGCGGTGGTGGCGGACGAAGTGCGCAAGCTGGCCGAGCGCACCGCTCAGGCCACTGGCGAGATTTCGTCCAAGATCCAGGCGGTGCAGGGCGACACCACCACCGCCGTCACGAGCATGCGCGAGGCCGCCAAGCGGGTGGGGAGCGGCGTGACGCTGAGCGAGCAGGTCAGCGAGAAATTGGCGCAGATACGCGAGCTGTCGTCGGGGCTGCTGGAAAAAACCAGCGAGATCGCCGGCGCGATGCGCGAGCAGAGCACCGCCAGCAACGATGCGGCCAAGAACGTGGAGCGCATCGCCAGCATGGGCGTGGAAAACGGCCAGTCAGTCGAGTCCTCGTCCGAAATGGCGCAGCAACTGTCGCAGCTGGCGCATGGCCTGGATCAGGCGATCAGCCGTTTCCGCACCGCCTGAGCGGGCATCAGCCGGCCAGGGCGGCGCGCAATTGCGCGGCCAGCTGCGGCAGGCCGTGATCGGCGCCGGCACGGCGCGGCGCGGCCCAGATCGGGCTGGGGAAGTGGGCGTCGTCGGCAAAGCGCGGAATCACATGCCAGTGCAGATGCGGCACCATATTGCCCAGGCTGGCCAGGTTGATCTTGGCCGGCCGCATCACCTGGCGCAGCGCCGTCTCGGTGCGGTAGACCCAATCCATCAGATGCTGGCGCTGATCGGGCGGGAGGTCGGTCATTTCGGCGACATGGCCGCGCCAGATCACGCGGCAGAAGCCTGGATAGCCGGGCTCGTCGACCAGCAGCACCCGCAGCCAGGCGTCTTCGAACAGCAGCTCTCCGGCGGGAGCCTGACACAATTCACAATCCATGATGCGTTTCCTGTTGCTATCGTGGCGTCGATTCTACCCCCGCTATGCGCAATGGGGCAGTCATGGCGGTCTGTTATACTGACAGCGTCGGCGTTGCAGCGCTCAATCCGGCCCGGCAGCGCATCTGCGTCAAGGCGCGTCCGCGCCAGCCGTACCATCATGATGGCTGGGCGGCGAGGGATCGGGTTGGGTCGACGGCGCCAAGCGCCGACAGGCGTTCCAGAATCATAAACAGTCGGGAATCAATGTGAGTTTTGCCAATAGTCTTTTTGTCATCGGCCTGCTGATTGCGGCCAGTGCCTTTTTCTCGGTGTCGGAAATCTCTCTGGCCGCCGCGCGCAAGATCAAGCTGCGCCAGCTGGCGGAAGAGGGCAATGCCAGCGCCGAACGGGTGCTGGAGCTGCAGGAACAGCCGGGACACTTTTTCACCGTGGTGCAGATCGGCCTGAACGCCGTGGCCATCCTGGCCGGTATCCTGGGCGAGGCGGCCTTCACGCCGTATTTCTCCGCCATGTTGCATCTGGTGTCGCCGGCGCCGTGGGTGGAGCATCTGAGCTTCATCCTGTCCTTCGTCACCGTCACTTCCTTGTTCGTGCTGTTTGCCGACCTGATGCCCAAGCGCCTGGGCATGGTGGCGCCGGAGCGCATCGCGCTGTTGGTGGTGAGGCCCATGCTGTTCTGCGTGCGGGTGTGCAGCCCGCTGGTGTGGCTGTTCAACGGCCTGGCCAATGTGTTTTTCCGCCTGTTCGGCGTGCCCACCGGCCGGCCGGATGACCTCACCTCGGCCGATATCGTGGCGATGATGGATGCCGGCGCCGAGGCGGGCGTGCTGCAGCAGCGCGAGCACCACTTGATCGAAAACGTGTTCGAGCTGGAAAGCCGCACCGTGCCGTCATCGATGACCGCGCGCGAAAGCATCATCTACTTCACGCTGCATGAAGATGAAGCCAGCATCAAACAGAAGATCGCCGAACATCCGCATACCAAGTTTCTGGTGTGCGACGGCGTGATCGACTCGGTGATCGGCTATGTCGATTCCAAGGACATCCTGATGCGGCTGATCAACCAGCAAAGCCTGTCGATGAAGCGCGAGCTGACGATACGCAATGTGCTGATCATTCCGGATTCGCTGACCCTGTCTGAGCTGCTGGAGCGCTTCAAGGCCTCGCGCGAGGACTTCGCGGTGGTGATGAATGAATACGCTCTGGTGGTGGGGGTGATCACCCTCAACGATGTGATGAGCACGGTGATGGGCGACCTGGTCAGCCAGTTCCAGGAGGAGCAGATCGTCAAGCGCGACGAGCGCTCCTGGCTGGTGGACGGCGCCACGCCGGTGGAGGATGTGCTGCGGGCGCTGGATATCGAGGCGTTCCCGGATGATGAGAATTACGAAACCATCGCCGGCTTCATGATGTACATGCTGCGCAAGATTCCCAAACGCACCGACAACGTGGAGTTTGAAGGCTACAAGTTTGAAGTGGTGGACATCGACAATTACCGCATCGACCAGCTGCTGGTGACGCGGATACCGCCGGCGGTAGCCGAGGTTGAATCCGCCCGCTGATATTACGATTGGTTACACCTGCTTACATGGGACTCACAGACGGAATAGGGCGGCCTGCCTAAGATGAGTTCAAGGATGCGCCGAGTGGCGCTCCAGACAACAATCCCCTACCTGGATTCGGGAGACTGACCATGAAAAAACTGACCGCCCTCCTGTTGGCCGCTACCCTGGGCCTGACCTCCGTCGCCACCTACGCCGCGGACGCTTCCGCTCCGGCCGCCAAGGCTGCCGCGCCTGCGCACCACAAGCATCATCACAAGAAGCATGCCAAGAAGGCCAGCTCCGCTCCGGCCGCGCAAAAGGCCCAAGCGGCGAAAAAGCACCACCACCACAAGCATCACAAGAAGCCGCACCACGCTAAAAAGGCGGGCTAAACGGTCGGGTCCATCTCGATAACAGCAAAAAGGAGGCGCAAGCCTCCTTTTTTGTTGCCTGGCTTCTACTCCAGACCAGCTGATCTAAATGACAGGTAGTTAATTTTCTCCTTGTATTCTGCAGTGGAACTTTCGATTCTGATACCAATGTAATACCACAAGATGCATTCATCATCGGGTTTGCAGGGTCAGGGCGCCGCATGCGCCGCATCATCATCGAATCGAGGAGAACCACCATGCTGCATTTCCCCTTGTCGCGCACGCTGCTGGCCATCGGCGCCGCCTTCGCGCTGACCCAGGCGGTTTGGGCCGCGCCCAGCTGCTCGCCGTGGAGCAGTTCCCAGGTTTACAACGCCGGCGATTACGCCACTTTCAGCGGCAAGACCTGGCGCGCCAGCTGGTGGACCCAGGGCGAGCAGCCGGGCAGCAGCCAATGGGGCGCCTGGCAGGAGCGCCCGGCCAGCGAGTGTTCGCCGGCAGATCCAGGCCAGCCCAGCAGCGGCGTGCCGCCGGAACCCACGCCGACCGTGGGCCGCAATGTCGGCTCCTACTTCACCCAATGGGGCATCTACGATCGAAACTACAAGGTGTTCAATCTGGTGAAGGCCGGCGGCGACAAGCAGCTGACCTTCCTGAACTACGCCTTCGGCAACGTCTACGCCAACGGCCAGTGCGGCATGGTGACCCGCGCCGAGAACGGCAATGGCGATGGCGGCGATGCCTGGGCCGACTATCAGCGCGCCTTCGCCGCCAACGAGTCGGTGGACGGCAAGGGCGACAACTGGAACGATCCGCTGCGCGGCAACTTCAACCAGCTGCGCAAGCTGAAGCTGGCCAATCCGCAATTGAAGGTGCTGATCTCGCTGGGCGGTTGGACGTGGTCGAAGAACTTCGGCCAATTCGCCGCCACCGACGCCGCCCGCAAGACCTTGGTCAGCTCGTGCATCGACCTCTACATCAAGGGCAACCTGCCCAAGGACCAGGATGCCGGCGGCGCCGGCGCGGCGCTGGGCGTGTTCGACGGCTTCGACATCGACTGGGAATATCCGGGCGGCGGCGGCTTGCCGACTAATAGCGTGGACCCGAACGACAGGCAGAACTTCACCTTGCTGCTGGCTGAATTCCGCAACCAGCTGAATGCGCTGTCCACCCAGAACAAACGCCGCTACTACCTGACCGCGGCCATCGGCTCCGGCGTCGACAAGATCCGCAATACCGAACCGGCCAAGTACAGCGCCTATCTGGACTGGCTCAACGTGATGACCTACGACTTCCACGGCGGCTGGGAAGCTAAGGGTCCAACCAACTTCCAGTCCAATCTGTACCGCGATCCGGCCGCGCCGGTGACTGGCGATCAGGTCTATTACACCGTCGACGACGCGGTGCAAACGCTGGTCACGGCCGGCGTGCCGCGCGCCAAGATCAACGTCGGCCTGCCGTTCTACGGCCGCGGCTGGGCGGGCGTGGCGGCGGGAGCTAAGGGCGACGGCCTGTATCAAGTGGCCACCGGTCCGGCCAAGGGCACCTACGAGCAGGGCATCGAGGACTACCGCGTGCTGGTGAACCGCAGTGCCAAGCAGTTTGTCAGCCCGGTGGCCAAGCAGTTGTGGACTTACGACGGCAACGAGTTCTGGAGCTATGACGATCCGGCCACCATCCGCGGCAAGCTCGACTACGTGCGCTCGCAACAGCTGGGCGGCGTGTTCAGCTGGTCGCTGGATGGCGACGACGCGCAGGCGACGTTGCTGAAGACCAGCGCCGAGGTGCGGCAGGACGCCGCCACCGCCGCCAAGCGCCGCGCGGCGGCCGCAGCGAAAGCCAAGGCGGTGAAGAAGTAAGCGGGCGCGGATGAGAAAACGGCGGGGCCTGCCCCGCCGTTTTTCATGGCCTGCCCGGATTCACAGCTCGGCCGCCGGCAGCACCCGCAGCGGTTGCGGCGTGGCGCTGGTGGCGCCCCATGCGGCGTTGAAGTGGTCTATCATCTGCTCGCCGCTCAGCGCGAAGGCGCTGACTGTGGTGTGGGCGTCGCCGATGACGGTGACCTGGTAGCCGCGCGACACCGCGTTGCGCAGCGTGCTGTCTACGCAGAAATCGGTGGCGGCGCCGCCTATCCACAGCTTGCTGACGCCGTAAGTTTGCAGCAGCTGCGCCAGATCGGTTTCGCAGAAGCTGTCGCCGTAACGCTTGAATACGAGCAGGTCGCCGTCTTGCCGCGCCAGCTTGGGATGCAGCTGCCAAGCGGCCGAGCCATGCGGCAGATCGTCTTCCTCATGCTGGACGAAGATCACCGGCATGCCGCGCTGGCGGGCCTTGGCGAGGGCGAGGTTGAGATGGTCTAGCACCGAATCGAGACGGGCGGCGCGCAACTCGCCTTCGACGACGCCGACTTGGACATCGATGATCAGCAGGGCGGTATCGGACACAGGTTTCTCCTGGTGGAATGCGGCCGGCTGACAGCGCCAGCCGATGGATTGTCAGATCAAAGCTTCCGGGTTCAGCACATGGCTGGTATCGCCCTGGAAAAAACGCACCGCGTTGCGATAGGCGATCTCCAGATACTGGCGATAGCTGGCTTCCTCGGCGTAACCGAGGTGCGGCGTGCACAGCACATTGGGCCGGCGTAGCAGCGGGTGGGCCGTGTCATAAACCGGTTCCTGCTCGAAGACGTCCAGCGCGGCGAAGCCGGGCCGGCCGGCGTCCAGCGCCGTCTCCAGCGCCCCCGGCGCGATCAACTCGGCGCGGCTGATATTGACCAGCAGCGCGTCGGTTTTCATCCGCATCAGGTCGTCCAGCGTGATATTGCCGCTTGTCGCCGCCACCAGGCGCTGGTGCAGGCTGATCACATCGGCCTCGGCGAAGAAGGCTTCGCGGCTGCCCGCGGCCTGATAACCCAGCGCCTGCGCTTCTTCGCGGGCGCGCTCGCTGCCCCAGACCAGGATCCGCATGCCGAAGGCCTGGCCGTAGCCGGCCACCAGTTTGCCTATCTTGCCCAAGCCCAGGATGCCCAGGGTCTGGCCGCGCACCGCCTGGCCAACCGGGCCTTGCCACTGGCCTTGGCGCAAGCTGTCGATATTTTCCGAGAGCCGGCGGCGGGCCACCATGATCAGCAGCCAGGCCAGTTCGGCCGGCGCATACGGCGAACCGCTGCCTTCCACCACGGCCACGCCGGCGCGGCTGCAGGCTTCCACATCGATATTGCGCGCCAGCTTGCCGGTCTGGCTGACCAGGCGCAGCCGCGGCATGCGCGCCAGCAGGGCCTCGTCGACTACCGTACGCTCGCGGATCAGCAGCAGCGCCTCGGCCTGCGCCAGGGCCTCGTCGGCGTCGGGCGCGCGGGACAGGTCGCCCAGGCTGCGGCAGGCATAGGCGGAGTCTTGCTGCAGTTCGGCCAGTTGCGGGCCGATGTGCTGGTAGTCGTCGGGAATCAGCAGTTGGATGGCGGGCATGGGGTTCTCCGTAAGATAGTCGTTCAACCGCGCAGCGGCATCGCCAGATACAGGAAGTGCGGATCATCAGGGTTGGTGACGAGCAAGCCGCGCTGGCCGGCGCCGAGGCCGAAGCGCAGATGCTCGGCGGGAAGATGGCTCAGCACGTCCAGCAGGTATTGCAGATTGAAGCTGGCGTCCAGCGGCTCGCCCTGCCAGTCGGCGGGCAGAATCTCTTCCGCCTCTTCGCGCTCCGCGTTGCGGCAGCGCAGCGCCAGCTGTCCGGGGCGGACCGCCAGCTCCAGTTGGCGGATCTTGGCGTGCGCCAGCACCGCCACCCGCTGCACGGCTTGCAGCAGGCTCAGGCGCGGCAGCGTCAGTTCGCAGTCATGGTTGTTCGGCAACAGGCGCAGGTAATCCGGCGCGCGGGCATCCACCAGCTTGCAGCGCAGCCGCGTGTCGCCCAGCCGGCAGTCGAGCTGGCGCGCGCCCAGTGCCAGCGTGATCGCCTCGTCCTGGTCCATCAGCAGTTTGGCCAGCTCCAGCGCGGCCTTGCGCGGCAGCAGCATTTGCCGCGGCGCCTGGGCGTGCGGCAGCGGGTAGCGCTGCAAGGCCAGGCGGATGCCGTCGGAGGCGATCAGCCGCAGCGCCTCGCCATCGAGTTGCAGCAATAGCGCGTTCAGGTAGGGCCGGATGTCGTGGTCGGCCATGGCATAGAGGATTTGGCCAAGCTTGCGCTTCAGCTCGCCTTGGCTCAGCGCCAGGTCGCTTGTGGCGTCGTCGTCGGCCGCCAGCAAGGGGAAGTCTTCGGCCGACAGGGTTTGCAGCTGGAAGCGGCTGCCGGCGGCCTGCAGCAGCAATTGGCTGCCCTGCTGTTTCAGCTGCAGCTCGCAGCCGGCGGGCAGCGCGCGCAGGATGTCTAGCAGCTTGCGCGCCGGCACGCATAGCCGGAAGGTTTGTTCGGCATGGGCTTTGCGCTGGCTTTCCACCTGGATGTCCAGATCGCTGGCGGTGAAGGCGAGCGTTTCGCCGTCGGCTTGCAGCAGGGCGTGGGACAGGATGGGCAGGGTGTGGCGGCGCTCCACCACGCCGCAGACAGTGGCCAGCGGCGAGAGCAGGGTATCACGGTCGGTGCGCAGCAGCATGGTCGGATTTCCACGGCAGTTCAATCCGCCATTTTATCACGACGTACTATGCTAATGTGCTGGCATTGAGCGGGCCCCGGCCAGAACTGGGCATGGATCGGCCGGGGCTGGCGCTTATAAAAGCACCCGCTCGATGCCGCCGTCGCGCGCGCGCGCGACGTATTCCGGCAGCCAGTTTTCGCCCAGGATGTGACGGGCGATTTCCACCACGATGTAGTCGGCTTCGGTGCCGGTGTCGTCGTTGTAGCGCGACAGACCCTGCAGGCAGGATGGGCAGGAGGTCAGGATTTTCACCGGTTTGGCCGGCGCGTCGCCGCCCGTCAGCGCCTGCAGGTTGCCGCGTATTTCTTCTTCCTTGCGCGCGCGCACCTGGGTGGCGATGTCCGGCCGGCTGGCGGCGAAGGTGCCGGCCTCGCCGCAGCAGCGGTCGGACAGCGGCACGCCGCCGCCCATCAGCTCATTGACCACCTTCAGCGGCTGGTGGGTCTTCATCGGGGTGTGGCACGGGTCGTGATACAGATATTGCTGGCCTTCGATGCCGTCCAGCTTCACGCCTTTCTCCATCAGGTATTCGTGGATGTCGATGACGCGGCAGCCGGGGAAGATGTCCTCGAAGCGATAGTGCGCCAGCTGGTCGAAGCAGGTGCCGCAACTGACCACCACGGTCTTGATGTCCAGGTAGTTAAGCGTGTTGGCCACGCGGTGGAACAGCACGCGGTTTTCGGTGGTGATGGCGTCGCCCTTGTCCTGGTAGCCGGCGCTGGTTTGCGGGTAGCCGCAGCACAGATAGCCCGGCGGCAGCACCGTCTGCGCGCCGACGTGCCACAGCATGGCCTGGGTGGCGAGGCCCACCTGGCTGAACAGCCGCTCCGAGCCGCAGCCGGGGAAGTAGAACACCGCCTCGGCGTCTTCCGCGGCCTTGGGGTTGCGGATGACCGGCACGATGTGCGGATCTTCCACGTCCAGCAGCGCGCGGGCGGTTTTCTTGGGCAGGCCGCCCGGCATCGGCCGGTTGATGAAGTGGATGACTTGCTGCTTGATCGGCGCCGGGCCGACGGTGGACGGCGGCTGCTTCTTTTGGCCGCCGATCAACCCCAGCCGCTTGCCGAGCTGGTTGCCCAGCCGCTGCGCCTTGTAGCCGACGCCGACCAGGCCGGCGCGTATGGTCTTGACCGTGGCCGGGTCCTTGGCGGTGAGGAAGGCCATGCCCAGCGCGGTGCCGGGATTGAACTTCTTCTTGCCGGACTTGCGCAGGAAGTTGCGCATCGCCACCGACACGTCGCCGAAGTCGATCTTGACCGGACAGGGCTTGACGCAGCGGTGGCATACCGTGCAGTGGTCCGCCACGTCGGACAATTCCTCGAAATGCTTTAGCGACACGCCGCGGCGGGTCTGCTCCTCGTACAGGAAGGCCTCGGTCAACAGGCCAACGCCGAGGATCTTGTTGCGCGGGCTGTACAAGAGGTTGGCGCGCGGCACGTGGGTGGAGCACACCGGTTTGCATTTGCCGCAGCGGAGGCAGTCCTTGATCGAGTTGTTGATGTCGCCGATGTCGGACTGCTCCAGGATCAGCGATTCCGCCCCCAAGAGCGAGAACGAGGGCGTGTAGGCCAGACGCAGGTCCGCGCCCGGCAGCAGCTTGCCGCGGTTGAAGTGGCCGTTCGGGTCCACTTGCTGTTTGTAGGTACGGAACGGGGAGATTTCGTCCTCGGTCAGGAATTCCAGCTTGGTGATGCCGATGCCGTGTTCGCCGGAGATCACGCCGCCCAGCCGGCGCGCCAGCGCCATGATGCGTTCCACCGCGTGGTGGGCCGTTTGCAGCATGCGGTAGTTGTCGGAGTTGACCGGCAGGTTGGTGTGCACATTGCCGTCGCCGGCGTGCATGTGCAGCGCCACGAACACCCGACCGCGCAACACGTGCTGCTGCAGCTCGCGGATGGCGGCGCGGATACCGGCGGCGGCGGTGCCGGAGAAGATCTGTTCCAGTTCGGCCAGCACCTCGCGCTTCCAGCTGACGCGCAGGATGAAGTCGCGCAGCGCGTGGAATACCGTGTCCGGCTGCGCGGCGGCGTCTTCCAGCGGCGCGTCGGGCCAGCGGCTGGCGTATTCATGGAACGGCGCGTCCATGTGGTCCAGCAGCCATTGCCAGCGGTCGCGGTTGACGGCCAGCAGCGACAGCGCGGCGGCGCGCCGGTCGCCGATCAGCTCTTCCGACGGCAAGTTGGTGTCCATCTTGTCCACCGGCAGCCGGCCGTGGAAGTACTCGGTCAGGGTGTCCAACAGTTCGATCTTGTTGGCGATGGACAGCTCGATGTTGATGCGTTCGATGCCGTCGCTGTAGTCGCCCAGCCGCGGCAGCGGGATCACCACGTCCTCGTTGATCTTGAAGGCGTTGGTGTGCTTGGCGATGGCGGCGGTGCGGCTGCGGTCCAGCCAGAAGGTCTTGCGCGCCTCCGGCGTCACCGCGATGAAGCCCTCGCCGTGGCGGGCGTTGGCGATGCGCACCACCTGGCTGGCGGCCTCGGCGGCGGCGTTCTCGTCGTCGGAGACGATGTCGGCGATCAGCACCATCTTGGGCCGGCCCTTGCTCTTGGCCTTGGTGGCGTAGCCGACCGCGCGCACATAGCGCCAGTCCAGGTGCTCCAGGCCGGCCAGCTGCACGCCGGCGGCCAGACAGGCGCCGCCGGGCTTGAACAGGTCGGTGATTTCGACGATGGCCGGCGTGGCCTCGGCCACTGTGCCGAAGAACTCCAGGCATACGGTGCGGGTGTGCTTGGGCATCTTGTGCAGCACGAAGCGCGCGCTGGTGATGATGCCGTCGCAGCCTTCCTTCTGCACGCCGGGCAGGCCGGCCAGGAATTTGTCGGTGACGTCCTTGCCCAGGCCCACCTTGCGGAAGGCGCTGCCGGGAATCACCAGCTCGCGGCTGCTTTCCACGGTCTGGCCATCGTCGGCCAGACGCGAGACGCGGAAGCGCGCTTCTTCTACATCATGGATCTTGCCGTAGTTGTGGCCTATGCGTTCCACCAGCTGCCAGCGGCCGTCCGGGTCCACCATTTTCCAGCTGGCCAGATTGTCCAGCGTGGTGCCCCACAGCACGGCCTTCTTGCCGCCGGCGTTCATGGCGATATTGCCGCCGATACAGGAGGCTTCGGCCGAGGTCGGGTCTACAGCGAACACCAGTCCGGCGGCGGAGGCCGCTTCGGACACGCGGGCGGTGACCACGCCGGCGCCGCAGGAAATGGTGGCGCGCTTGCCCGCCAGCCCCGGCAGTTCGATGTGCTCGACGCCCAAGTGGCGGTCCAGTTTTTCGGTATTGATCACCGCGCTCATGCGGTCCAGCGGCACCGCGCCGCCGGTGTAGCCGGTGCCGCCGCCGCGCGGAATGATGGTCAGGCCCAGCTCGATGCAGGCGCGCACCAGCGGCGCCATTTCCGCTTCGCTGTCCGGGCTCAGCACGACAAACGGGTATTCGACGCGCCAGTCGGTGGCGTCGGTGACGTGGGCGACGCGGGACAGGCCGTCGAACAGGATATTGTCGCGGCGGGTCAGTCGGGTCAGCTTCTTCAGCACGCGGGCGCGCAGCTCGCGGGTTTGCTCGAACTGGCGTTCGAAGTCATCCACCGCCTCGCGCGCGGCGGCGATCATCAGCTGGACTTTATCGTTGCCGTCGCGGCGTTTCTCGATCTCGGTCAGCCGATGGCGCATCGCCTCCACCAGCGCGGACAGCCGCTTGGGATTGTCCAGCAGGTCATCCACCAGATACGGATTGCGGTCCACCACCCAGATATCGCCCAGCACCTCGAACAGCATCCGCGCGGAGCGGCCGGTCTTGCGCTGGCCGCGCAGATCGTCCAGCAGTTTCCACATTGGTTCGCCCAAGAGGCGAATCACGATTTCGCGGTCGGAGTAGGAAGTATAGTTATACGGGATTTCCCGCAATCGCTGTTCGCTGGTGATGGCTGTCATTTGTCCGCAAGCTGGATTTTATTAGAGGAATGCCTGCCAGTTTAGCCTAATTGCTGCGATGCGAAAAACATGAGTTGAATAGGGATTTTTCCTCTTTAGATCAAGAGATTGCCGGCACCCATGAGGCGGGTGCATGGCTGGAGCGCCCAAAAAGTCACGGCGTCTAAATGATGGAGCATGGATTGGCTTGACGTCATTTTATGCTGCGCTCTGGCATGTCTATGAGTTTTTCCGATTACCGGCATGGCTCTGTTTTTCGGTAAGCTATGGCTTTGGGATGTTTGCCCTTGTGGATAATTGCGATATGGAAAGGATGGCGAGGATGTGGAAGAAACTGTTGCTGGTGTTTACCCTGGCGGCTTCGCTGAGCGGTTGCGGCTATAACGCGATGCAGTCTCAGGATGAGGCGGCCAACGCCGCCTGGTCCGAGGTGCTGAACCAGTACCAGCGCCGCGCCGACCTGATTCCCAATCTGGTGAAGACGGTACAGGGTTACGCCACGCACGAGAAGGATGTGCTGACTCAGGTGACCGAGGCGCGCGCCCGTGTCGGCAGCATCCAGATGGACGCGGCATCCGCCACGGACGAAAACAAGCTGAAGCAGTTCACCGCCGCGCAGAATCAGCTGGGCTCGGCGCTGTCACGCCTGTTGGTGGTGTCGGAGAACTACCCGCAGCTGAAGGCGGACCAGTCGTTCCGCGATCTGCAGGCGCAACTGGAAGGCACGGAAAACCGCATCGCGCTGGCCCGCAAGCGCTATATCGACGCGGTGCAGGTTTATAACGTCACCGTGCGCAGCTTCCCCAACAATCTGACGGCGATGATGTTCAGCCTGAAGACCCGCCCCAACTTCACCGTGGAGAACGAGAAGGCGATCTCCGCCCCGCCGCAGGTGAACTTCGACCAGCAAGGCAAGTGAGATGAGCCGCGCATGGGCCTGGCTGTGGCTCGCGTTGTGCCTAATGGCGGGCGCGGCCCGCGCCGAGCTGGCGGTGCCGCCGCCCACCTCGCCGGTGATCGACCAGGCGGCTTTTCTGACGGATGACGAGCGCGGCCAGCTGGAAAAGCAGCTGCTGGACTTTCACCAGCGCAAGGGCAGCCAGCTGGCGGTGCTGATCGTGCCGTCGGTCGAGCCGGAAACGCCGTTTGATTACGGCACGCGAGTGATGGAGAGCTGGAAGCTGGGGCGCAAGGGCGTGGACGACGGCGTGCTGCTGCTGATCGTGGCCGATACTCACAAGACTCAGCTTTTGGTGGGGCGCGGGCTGGAGGGCGCGATTCCGGACATCTACGCCAAACGCATCCTGCAGGACACCTTGCGGCCCTTGTTCAAGCAAGGCCTGCGCTTGCAGGGCATCCAGGCGGCCGCGACGCAGATAGAGGGCCTGATCGACGGCGAAAAACTGCCGGAACCGAAGCGGCAGGCCGCGCAAGGCGACGGCTGGGCGGACAGCTGGCTGCTGCTGGCGTTTTTCCTGCTGGTCGGCTCCGGCTTGGCCGGCAGGCTGTTTGGCCGCTTGATCGGCAGCTTCATCATGGGCTGCCTCAGCGTGGCCGCTTCCCTATTGCTGGGCGCCGCCACCGTGACCGCCCTGTTGATCGGCGTGGTGGCGGCAGGCTTGTGCCTTGTGCTGGGCGAACATGGCCTGTCCCTGGCCAGTTGGGGCAATTGGGGCGGCGGCGGAGGCGGCGGACGTTCCGGCGATGGCGGCAGCGGCTGGTCCGGCGGCGGCGGCGATTTTGGCGGCGGCGGGGCTTCGGGAGACTGGTGAAATGAATCAATGGCAACGCGTATGGCGCCACCTGAGCAGCACCGGCTGGCAGGCGCGCCGGCAGTTTCCGGCCCGGCAGCTGGCCAGGCTGGAGCGGCATATCGCCGAATCCGAGCAGGCGCACTGCGGGCAACTGCGCTTCGTGGTGGAGTCTGCGTTGGACTGGCGGGCCGCCTGGCGCGGCATGAGCGCGCGGCAGCGGGCGCTGCAGTGGTTCGGCGAACTGCGGGTGTGGGATACCGAGGAGAACACCGGCGTCTTGGTCTATCTCCTGCTGGCGGAGCGGCGGATCGAGATCATCGCCGACCGTGGCATCAATCGCCGGGTGCCGGCGCAGGATTGGGCCGACATCTGCGCAGAGATGCAGCAAGCGTTCGCCGCGCGCGATCATGTGGCGGGGCTGGAGCTGGGGCTGAAGCGCATACACGCGCTGCTGACCCAGCATGCGCCGCGCCGCGGCGAACTCTTCGTCAATGAGCTGCCGGATCAGGTGATTGTGCGCTGATCCCTGGCGATCTTCGCAGGCACCGCCGGGCAGCCCCTAGCCGCGGCGGGAGTGTATGGCCAGCTGTTCCGCCAGCTGCACCGCCTCGACCAGGCTGCCCGGATGGGCGCGGCCGCTGCCGGCCAGGTCCAGCGCCGTGCCGTGATCGACCGAGGTGCGGATGATGGGCAGGCCCAGCGTGATATTGATGCCAGCGCCGAAGCTGGCGTGCTTCAGCACCGGCAGGCCCTGGTCGTGATACATGGCCAGCACCGCGTCGGCAGCAGCCAGCTTGTCCGGATTGAACAGCGTGTCGGCCGGCAGCGGGCCGATCAGATGCATGCCTTCGGCGCGCAGCTTGGCCAGGGCCGGTTCGATGATGTCGATTTCCTCTCGCCCCATATGCCCGCCTTCTCCGGCGTGGGGGTTCAGGCCCGCTACCAGGATGCGCGGCGCGGCGATGCCGAATTTGCCCACCAGATCGGCATGCAGGATGCGGATGACTTCGTCCAGCAGCGGCGCGGTGATGGCGTCGGCGACGTCGCGCAAGGGCAGATGCGTGGTCGCCAGCGCGACGCGCATGCCGCCGCCGGCCAGCATCATCACCACTTTTTTGGCGCCGGTGCGTTCGGCCAAGTATTCGGTATGCCCGGTGAACGGCACGCCGGCATCGTTGATCACGCCCTTATGCACCGGCGCGGTGACCATGGCGGCGAATTCGCCAGCCATGCAGCCGTCTATCGCCGCATCCAGCGTATCCAGCACATAGCGGCCATTGGCCGGATCCAGCTGGCCGGGCGTTGACGGCACAGCCAGCGGCACATGCAAGACCTCCAGCGCGCCGACCGGAGCCGGCTGATCGCGGCGGTAGTCGACCAGCGCCACCTCCAGTCCCAGCTGGACGGCGCGTTCGGCCAGCAGGCCCCGGTCCGCCACCACCACGCAGCGGCTGCGCGGCGCCAGTTCAGGGAGCCGCAGCGCCAGGTCCGGCCCGATGCCGGCCGGCTCTCCGGCGGTGACGGCCAGCACGGGGCGGTTCATCACTTGTCGTCCAGGTGTTCTTCGACGAAGGCGGAGTCGCGCAGCTGGCGCACCCAGTCGGCGTAGGCCTGTTCCATCTTGCGGGCGCGGATTTGCTGTTTGACCGCCATCTTTTCGTGGTCGCTGGACACGTCCTGATTGCGCTTGCCTTCGACCAGGATCAAGTGCCAGCCGAACGGCGAGCGCACCGGCTCGGATACCTGGCCGATCGGCAGGGCCACCATCGCCTTCTCGAATTCCGGCACCAGATCGCCCAGATTGACCCAACCCAGGTCGCCGCCCTTGGCGTTGCTGCCGTCTTCGGAGTACAGCTTGGCCATGTCGGCGAACTTGGCGCCGCGCAGGATGCGGTCGCGCACTTGGTCAATGCGGGCCTTGGCGTCGGATTCGGACACGGCCTCGTTGGTGCGGATCAGGATGTGGCGCGCATGGTATTGCTCGACCAGCATCGGCGTGCCGCCGCTGCGCTTGTCCTGCAATTGGAAGATGAAGAAGCCCTGCTGGGTGCGGATCACGTCGGTGTAGCCGCCCGGCTTCAGTTGCTCCAGCATTTGCACGAATTCCAGCGGCAGCGAGGTGGCCGGACGCCAACCCATATCGCCGCCTTTCAGCGCATTGGGCGCGTCGGAATAGGCGGCAGAAACCTTGGCGAAAGGCTGACCGGCATTCAGCTCGGCCTGGGCTTTATGCACTTTCTGCGACAACTGGTCGATCTGTTTGGCGTCGGCGCGCTCCGGCACGCTGACCAGGAGGCTGGCCAGATGGTATTCGGTGCGGTTGGCGCTCTGCGCGCTCTTCAGCACCTGTTCCACTTCGCTGTCGCTGACGGAAACGCGGGAAGCGACTTCGCTGTCGCGCAAGCGGGAAATGGTCAGCTCGCGGCGGATATCGCTGCGCAGCCGGTCCAGGGTGATGCCGTCGCGGGCCAGTTGGGCCTTCAGGCCGGCTTCGGTCAGCTTGTTTTGTTTGGCCAGGTTGGCGATCGCCTGGTCGATGGCGGATTCTTCGATGCGCAGGCCGCCGCTGGCGGCGTATTGCAGTTGCACTTCCTCGGTGATCATCTGCTCCAGCAACTGGTGCTGCAGCACATCGCGAGCCGGCGGCGTCACTTTTTGCGCCTCCAGCTGTTTGATCGCCTCGTTGACGCGGGCTTGCAGTTCCTGCCAGGTAATCACATTCTTGTTGACCACGGCGACGATGCGGTCGACTTCGCGGACCGGTAGCGGCGCGACGGGCGCCGAAACGGGAGCGGCGGGGGCGGCCGGAGCGGTTTGCGCGGCGCAGGCGATCATCAGGGCAAGCAGGGTCTTTTTCATGGTCAGGCTTTATTGCTCGTTAGTCTTGGTGTAACCGGGGATGGCCAGGCGCAGCGTGTCCTGCACGCCGCCGCTGCCCAAGGCGCCCAGTCCCCTCAGTTCCAATTGGAAGAACAGCGAATTCTTGGTGGTCTGCGGATCGGTGACGAAGCGTTGGCTGAACAATCTCGCCGACCAGCAGCCATCGTTGTACTCGAAGCCGGCCAGCTGCTCAATAGGCTTGCGTGTGATCAGCGAGTAATTGTAGCGGCCGATGGCGTACCAGCGGCGGGCGATCGGCCATTGCGCGGCCACGTCCACCTGGCGCAGCGGACCATAGGTGGCGGAGTTGTCCAGCTGTTCGTAGCGACCGTAGCGCCAGCGCACGCTGGCCACCTTGCCGGCTTCCGGGCTATAGCGCAGCTGGACATTGTAGCGCTCGGTCGTGCCGAGCTGCTGGTTGTATTGGTAGCTGCTGTCGAAACGCCAGGAACGGGTCAGATCGCCGGCGGCGCTGAGCAAGAGGTCGGAGCTGGGTTGGTTGACGTTTTGCGTGATGTCGTCCGACAGGTAGAAGCGCTTGCCGATGGCGAGGCGCAGGCGTTCCAGGCCGTTGGTCTGGTCAATGAAGCGGCTGGTCAGCGCGGTGGTGACCTGGTTGGCGCCATTGATGCGGTCGTAGCCGGAGAAACGGTTTTCCGTGAACAGCTGGGCGAAGTTCAGGTCGTTAACCGTGGTGTCGAAATTAGGCAGGTCATCCTGATACTTGTTTGGAATGTTGACGTAGAACAGCCGCGGTTCCAGCGTCATCAAGTGGTCCTTGCCCATGAATTCGGTATCGCGGTCGAAGTACAGGCCGGCGTCGGTGCTGAAGATCGGCAGCGTCCGCGTCCGCGTGCCTTGTTGCTGGTTCGGGAACGCGTTGAGGTTGTACTCGGTGAAATTGACGCCCAGCTTGGGACGGATGAAGCCCCAACTGCGGTCGAAGCTCCAGCTGACGCTGGGGTAGGCGACGAAGCGGTCGCCGGTTTGCAGGCTGGGATGATCGAAACGCGTCAGATCGGTCATCAGATTGGCGCTGAAGCCGGCAGGCAGGCTTTGGCTGGCGTTGAACGTCAACTGCGGCATCCGCGCATAGGGGATGTCGGTCGGAACCGGATTGAGCGTCAGGTTCTGGTAATGCTGCACGCGCAAGGTGGCGTTGCCGGAGCCGCCGGTCCATCCCATGCCATAGCTCAGCGTCGCTTCCTGGTTCAGGTTGACGTTGGAGGCGATGGCCACCTGGTCGCCGAAGTCGCTGAAGTAAGTGCGGTCAGATACCGAGTTGTAACTAAGGCCAAATGTCAGCCCATGGCCCAGGTTCTGAGAATGGTTGACGCTCCAGGCGTTGCGGGCTGTATTGGTGACCTTGTCATTGGGCAATTGCTCGGTATAGATGGTGCCGCTGTAGTTAGGCTCCAGATAGCGGAACTCGCCGGCCAGCATATTGCCGTGCTTGGTGTTGATGTGCGGCGTGATGGTCGCGTCGTAATTAGGCGCGATATTCCAATAGTACGGCAGCGAGAACTCGGTGCCGGCGGTGCCGGTTTTGAAGGTGGGCGTCAGGAAGCCGGACTTGCGGTTGCTGTTGAGCGGGAAGTCTATCCACGGTGAATACAGAATCGGCACGCCGTAGAACTGCATCCAGGCGTTGCGCGCCACGCCGACGCCGCTGTTGTAGTCGAGATCGGTGCTGGCCGCGTGCAGATACCAGGCGTCGTCGCCCGGATCGCAGGTAGTCATGCGGCTGCCGTAGACGCGGTATTGGTTCTGCCCCTGGAAGTCGATCTGGCTGCCGTCGCCGCGCATGGTGACCGGTTTGGGGCCGCTTGAGACAGTCGACACTGGCGGCGTCGTGGCCTGCGGCTTCGCCGCCGCAGGGCTTTGCTTCGACATCGTGAACACCGGATTCATGCCCGTGCCGGTATAGTCGTTGACGTTGTAGTCCAGCGTGGTGCCGGTGATCACGTCCCCGCTGCGGGTCAGCCGGAAACGGTCGCCCGCCTTGGCGAGGCTCTTGGCCTGGTAGTAGTCCAGCCAGTCGGACTCCAGTTTCTGGTCGTCGCGCGTCGCCACGACATTGCCTTTGGCGTGCAGCACCACATCGGTTTCGCCATCGATATTGTCCGCGACGACCTTGGTTTGGCCTTGTTGCGCGGGCGGGTTCGGTACGGCAATGGGCGCATCGTCTTCGGCGCGCGCCGTTTGGGTGTTCAGGGCAAAGGCGGCGGCCAGGGCCAGCGCCAGCGGAGTCGGTTTTTGTATGGGCATGCACAAAGCCATATCGTGGGGCCGGGGCCTGTTGACGCTAATTTTGACACAGCGGCCGGACATTGCCGGATGCAGCGCGCGAAGGGCAACTCTGCTAAGCCGCCCGCTGTCGCGTTGTCGGATTTGCGCTTGGAATCACCAAGCGCCGCATCCTCTGCCTTGCATTGCGCGGCTTTTCAGCGCTGCGCTGGGTCTAAATTAGCGTTAACAGGCCCCCATGGGCAGTATAAAATCGCTCAATTCTATCAGCACCACGACAAAGCGACATGCAAAGACTGGAACAGCTCAAGAAATGGCTGGCGCAGCAATATCCTGGCGACGTCATCCAAGTTGAATTCGCCGCCGCCGACGCAGATTTTCGCCGCTATTTCCGCGCGATCTGGCCGGACGGCGCCACCCGCATCGTGATGGACGCGCCGCCGGAGCATATCGGCACCGACGCCTACGTTCAGGTTCGAGACATCTTCTCCATGGTCAAGGTGCCCAGGATAGACCTGCGCGACCGCGAGCAGGGCTTCATCGTGATGGAGGATCTGGGCAAGGTGACTTACTTGGCCGCTCTGCAGCATGACGAGCGCCCGCTGGTGCACCGCCATCTGCTGGAGGAGGCGCTGGATACGCTGGTGGAGATTCAGAAAGCCAGCCAGCCGGATGTGTTGCCGGAATACGACGAGGCGCTGCTGACGCGCGAACTGAATCTGTTCCCGGAGTGGTTCTGCGCCAAGGAGCTCGGCAAACCGCTGAACTTCAAGCAGCGCCAGTTGTGGGACGCCGGCGTCAAGGCTTTGCTGCCGGCGTTGCTGGCGCAAGCTAAGGTCTATGTCCACCGCGACTTCATCGTGCGTAATCTGATGCTGACGGCCGGCGCGCCCGGCGTGCTGGATTTCCAGGATGCGGTGTACGGCCCGATCAGTTACGACGCAGTGTCGCTATTACGCGACGCTTTCATCGAGTGGGAAGAGGAATTTGTGCTCGATCTGGCCATCCGCTACTGGGAGAAGGCGCGCGCCGCCGGCCTGCCGGTGCCGGATGCCTTTGATGATTTCTACCGCGCTTTCGAGTGGATGGGCGTGCAGCGCCATTTGAAAGTCGCCGGCATCTTCTCCCGCCTCTATCACCGCGACGGCAAGGACAAATACCGCGCCGAAATCCCGCGCTTCATCAAGTATCTGAAGCGGACCACGCGCCGCTACGCCGAACTGGCGCCGTTCTACCATTTGCTGGTGGAGCTGGTGGGCCGCGACGCCACGGACGAGGAGCTGCAGTCCAGCTACCCGGTGCTGGGCGTGAAGGGCAGCTGATGCGGGCGATGATACTGGCGGCCGGCCGCGGAGAACGGATGCGGCCCTTGACCGACCATACGCCCAAGCCGCTGCTGATGGCTGGTGGCAAGCCGCTGATCCAGTGGCATATCGAACGGCTGGCCCGCACCGGCGTGAGCGAGCTGGTGATCAACCATGCCTGGCTGGGCGAGCAGATAGAAGAAGCGCTCGGCGATGGTTCGCGCTTTGGCGTGTCGATTGCCTACTCGCCGGAAGGCCAGGCCTTGGAGACTGCCGGCGGCATCGCCACCGCCTTGCCCTTGCTGGGCGATCAACCTTTCCTGGTGCTGAATGGCGATGTGTTGTGCGACTTCCCGCTCGCGCGATTGCTGACGGCCTCCGCCAGTCTGGATGGAGAGTCTGCCCTGGCGCATTTGGTATTGACGCCGAAGGCCGGCTACAAGACCGGGCGCGACTTGACGTTGCGCAGCGACGGCCGCGTCGCGGCTTGCGCGGACGGCGACACGCCGTATACCTTCTGCGGCCTGGCCGCCTACCATCCGGCTTTCTTCCGCGAGGTGCCGCCGCGCGTCTCCAGCCCCTTGCTGCCGTGGTTGCTGGCGGCGATGGAGCAGGGCAAAGTCAGCGGCCAAGTGCAGCAGGGCTTGTGGCTGGATGTCGGCACGCCGGAGCGGCTGGCCGAGGCCGACCGCATCGCCGCCGGCTGGACGGCATGAGCCGGCGCATCCTCGGCATCGACCCCGGCAGCCGCATCTGCGGCTTCGGCGTGATAGACGTGGTCGGCAATCAGCGCCATTACGTGGCTTCCGGTGCCATCCGAACCCCGCAAGGCGCCAGCCTGGCCGAGCGGGTCAAAGTGATCGTCGATGGCATCCATCAAGTGATCGCCACTTACCAGCCGACCGAAGCGGCGCTGGAGCAGGTGTTCGTCAACGTCAACCCGGCTGCTACGCTGATGCTGGGCCAGGCGCGCGGCGCCTGCATGACGGCGCTGGTGTTGAAGGATCTGCCGGTGGCGGAATACACCGCGTTGCAGGTCAAACAATCCGTCGTCGGCCAGGGCAAGGCGCCGAAGGAGCAGGTGCAGTATATGGTGGTGCGCATGCTGAACCTGTCCGGCACGCCACAGGCCGACGCGGCCGACGCGCTGGCGGTGGCGCTGACCCACGCCAATCATAGCGGCGGCGCCATCGGCCAGCTGGCGCGGCGCGGCCTCAAAGTGCGCGGCGGGCGGCTGGTGTAGGGCGGAAGCCCGGCCGTGCCGGGTATTCCGCCGAGTATCTGCCCAGAATGGCGGATTGCCCCTTTGGGGCATCCTCCCTACCGTTGAATCACAACGAATACACAAGAAAGAATCATCATGATCGGACGCCTGACGGGCAAATTGATCGAGAAACAGCCGCCGCAGGTGGTGGTGGATGTGGGCGGCGTCGGCTACGAAGTCGATGTGCCGATGACCACTTTCTACCAACTGCCCGCCCTGGGGCAGAACACCACGCTGTTCACTCATCTGGTGGTGCGCGAGGACGCTCATTTGCTGTTCGGCTTCGCCAGCAAGGAAGAGCGGCAGACTTTTCGCCAGTTGATCAAGGTGAGCGGCATCGGCGCCAAGATCGCGCTGGCCATCCTTTCCGGCATGACCGCCGACGAGCTGGCCATCGCGGTGGCCAGCGAAGACATCAAGCGTTTGTCGTCGGTGCCGGGCATCGGCAAGAAAACGGCTGAGCGGCTGGTGCTGGAGCTGCGCGGCAAGCTGGCCACCGGCGGCAACCTGACGGTGCCGGGCGGCCTGCCGTTCGCCGCCACTCCGGACGAGAAAAGCGACATCGTCAACGCGCTGCTGGCGTTGGGCTACAACGACAAGGAGGCATCGGCCGCGACCAAGAGCCTGCCTGCCGACGTCACCGTCAGCGAAGGCGTGCGGCTGGCGCTGAAGAGTTTGATGAAGGGTTGAGGCGGACGAATCAAAAAAAGGGCGGCTCAGGCCGCCCTTTTTGTTGCCGTCGTTCGTTTAGGCCGGCAGCGCCAGGACGGGCCGGCCGGCGTGAGCCGACTGCGGCCCCAGTAGCTCCATCAGCGCGCTCAGTTTTTCCTCCAGCGCTTCGCGCGTCGAATCCACCAGCACCTGCGTGTGCCGCTCGATTTCCAGATTGAGCCGGTCTCCCGGCTTTTTCTCGCCCAGCGTGGTGGCGCGGCGAGTTTCCGGAATCAGCCACACTTCGAACCAGCCCTCGCGCTTGTCGATGGCGGCGATGGTCAGGCTGATGCCGTCCAGCGCCGCGTAGCCTTTGGCGAACAGGTAGCGCAGCGCGCCGGCGGGCACCGTCAGCCGCAGGCACAGGTTGTCGCCGAGGCGGCGCGTCTGCTCGACCTGGGCCTGGTAATCGACGTGGCCAGACAGCGCGTGGCCGCCGTTTTCCGCGCCATCGGCCAGCGCCCGCTCGACGTTGACCGCGTCGCCGACTCGGCATCTGGCCAGCGTGCTGGTGATCAGCGTCGGCAAGATCAGGTCGAACTCGGCGTTGTCTTGGCGCGGCGGCGCGGCCACGGTGAGGCAGGCGCCATTGACGGCGACGCTGGCGCCCTGGCGCAGCCCCTGGCAGAAGCCAGGCGCGAAGGCCAGCGTGAGCCGCCGGCTGCCGTCGCCGTCCTGGATGGCGATGACGCGGGCGATGCTTTGGGTGATGCCGCTGAACATGGTCCGTCCTTTCATGCCTGATTGCGTTGCAGCCATTCGGCCAGTTCGGCGACGGACAGCTGCGGCAGGCCGTGGCGTTCGGCGTAGTCCTGCACTTGCTGGCCGCGCATCATGCTGCCGTCCGGGTTCATCAACTCGCACAGCACGCCGGCCGGGCTGAAACCAGCCAGCCGCGCCAGCTCCACCGAGGCCTCGGTATGGCCGCGCCGCTCGCGCACGCCGCCGGCGCGGGCGACGATGGGATAGACGTGGCCTGGGCGCACCAGATCGCTGGGCTTGGCGTCCGGCGCGATGGCGGCGCGTATCGTGGTGACGCGGTCGGCGGCGGAGACGCCGGTGGTCACGCCCTCGGCCGCCTCGATGGCGACGGTGAAGTTGGTGCCGTAACGGCTGCCGTTCTGCGCCGCCATCGGCGGCAGTTGCAGACGCTCGGCATGCTCCGGGGTGAGGCACAGGCAGACGATGCCGCTGCAGTCGCGGATCAGCCTGGCCATTTCCGGCACGGTGAGGGCATCGGCGGCCAGGATCAAGTCGGCCTCGTTCTCGCGGTCGGCGTCGTCGGCGACGATGACCGGCAGGCCTTGGCGCAGGGCGGACAGCGCGGTTTGGACGCGCAGGGACAGGATATCGGTGTTGGCGTTCATGGAAACGGTCCTCAAAAACAAGATTGAGAAACACGTCTCTTGGGCGTGAAGCGGATAGCGCATGGCTATCCGGCGCGATAAACGCGCGGATACGACACAGGGCTCCGCCCGCGGGCGCGGGTGGGGCTGGCGTCGTCTTCTTTCATCCGGACTATGACCGTCGGCTCTGGAGTTGCGCCTATTGCCGGGCTTTCCTGGGGAAAGATCGCCAATAGGCCTTACCAGATCTGCTGACCCTTTGCCGTGAGGCAAAGGCGCTCGCGGGCTCGGCGCATCGTGCGCCATACCGCCGGTGGGGAATTGCACCCCGCCCCGAAGACGTTAGCTTTTGGCCGCGTGTCGCGCGGCCAGCGGCGAGTATAGCGCGGTGTTAGAATGTCGGCAGCAAGAATCCGCCACCAAGAGTCCCCGATGATAGAAACCGACAAGCTGTTCGGCGCCGCGCCGGAGCGCCGCATCGTTACCCCGCAACGCGCCTCCGATCAGGAAGAGGCGCTGGAGCGCGCGCTGCGGCCCAAGCTGCTGGACGAGTACGTCGGCCAGAAGAAGGCGCGCGAGCAACTGGAAATCTTTATCGAGGCGGCGAAGAAGCGCGGCGAAGCGCTGGACCACGTGCTCTTGTTCGGCCCGCCGGGCCTCGGCAAGACCACGCTGGCGCACATCGTGGCGCGGGAGATGGGCGTCAACCTGCGCCAGACGTCCGGCCCGGTGCTGGAGCGCGCCGGCGATCTGGCGGCATTGCTGACTAACCTTGAGCCGCACGATGTGCTGTTCATCGACGAAATCCACCGCCTGTCGCCGGTGGTGGAGGAAATCCTCTACCCGGCGCTGGAGGATTACCAGATCGACATCATGATAGGCGAGGGGCCGGCGGCGCGATCGGTGAAGCTGGACCTGCCGCCGTTCACGCTGGTTGGGGCAACCACCCGCGCCGGCATGCTGACCAATCCGCTGCGCGACCGTTTCGGCATTGTCGCCCGGCTGGAGTTTTACACCGCGGACGAGTTGACGCGCATCGTCAGCCGCTCGGCCGGACTGCTCAACGTCACCCTGTCCGACGACGGCGCGTTTGAAGTGGCCAAGCGCTCGCGCGGCACGCCGCGCATCGCCAACCGCCTGCTGCGCCGCGTGCGCGACTACGCCGAGGTGAAGGCCGACGGCGTGGTGACGGCGGCCGTGGCGGACGCCGCGCTGGCCATGCTGGATGTGGACCCGGCCGGCCTGGACGTGATGGACCGCAAGCTGCTGTCGGCCATCCTGGAAAAGTTTGGCGGCGGGCCGGTGGGGCTGGACAATGTCGCCGCGGCGATAGGCGAATCCACCGACACCATAGAAGACGTGATCGAACCATTCCTGATCCAGCAAGGCTATCTGCAGCGCACGCCGCGCGGCCGCATGGCGACGGCCCAGGCCTATCTGCACTTTGGTCTGCCGGTCAAGGACGGCTGAGTTTGCGCCACGGCAAACGCGGATGCCGGTGGCGTGCATGCGAATCGCGTACAATGAATTTATTTGCACCGTAAGCGAGAGATCATGTTCTACGTGTTGTTCGCCACCATCCTGATCGTGGTCGTTGTGGCCGCTGTCGCCGCCGCCCGCTTCTTCGACCCGGCCGTGGCCAAGATTCTGGGCCGCACCTTGGGCCAGGAGCTGGCCGATGCCTGGCGCAAGTATGTGTTCTTCGCCATTGTCGTCAGCGGTATTTCCGGCGGCGTGCGGCCGTGGTCGCTGGAGCGCTACCTGGCGCCGGCGCCGGGCAAGGGCAGCACTCAGTTGGAGCTGAGCGGCCAGCGCTGGATGCTGGAACTGTACACCGCCGGCATTGAAACGCTGCGCTCCATCGCCTGGGTGGTGCTGTTGTTCTTCCTGTTCGCCATGCTGGCCTATGTGATCATGCGGGCGGTCGAGTTCCGCCGCCAGGAAGCGGAAGGCCGTCGTCCCCACGAGATGGAGTGAGCGGCCGCAAGCCTGTCAGGGAACGCTGCGTTCCCGTCAGGCGTGTTTGGTTGTGACGTCGGAAGCCCGCAGCCTTCATGGGCGATAAGGCGCTGGAAAAACAACCCCGTCCATGGACGGGGTTGTTTCATAAGCGCGGGCTTAGCGGCCGATCTTGATTTGCGACCACAAGCGGTTCAACTCGCGGCGGGACTTCACGTCCAGATCTTTCAGCGCCACGTACTTGCCCTTGGCCGGCTCCAGCATGATCACCCGATTGGCCTTGATCTGCGGCTTGAAGAAGGCTTCGGCTGCCTTGACCGGATTGGTGGCGCCGATCTGGTTGGAGATTTCCGAGGCGTTCTTGCCGTCCAGCATGAAGTTGATGAACTTGTGCGCCAGGTCCGGACGCGGCGCATCCTTCAGGATGGTCATATTGTCGATGGCCAGCACATTGCCTTCCTTCTGCGGCTGGTAGGCCAGCTCGAACGGCCGCTTGGCGTTCTTCGCGTCCTGCTGCGCCTGGAACAGGTCGTTGGAGTAGCCCAGCGCCCCCCAGATATTGCCGACCGTCAGCTCCTTGATGTAGCTCTGGTTGTTGAACGCCGCCCAGTACGGCTTGGCCTGGCGGATCACTGCCGCCGCGGCCTTCCAGTCCGCCGGATTGGTGGAGTTGGCGTCCTTGCCCAGATACATCAGCGCGGCGGCCATCAGCTCGCGCTGGCTGTCCAGCACCGTCACCTTGCCCTTGATCTTGGCCAGCACGGCCGGATCGAAGACCAGCGCCCAGCTGTTCGCCTTGTCGGCCACGCCGGCCTTCTTCAGCTGGGTGGCGTTATAGCCCAGCAGCGTCAGCGACACCACCGTGGGCGCGGCGTAGCGGTTGCCCGGATCGAATGGCTGGTTCAGCGCCAGATAGCCGCTGTTCAGGTTTTTCCAGTTGGGTAGTTTGCTCTTGTCCAGGGGCTGCAATTTGCCCTGCTTGAGCAGCGTGTTCACGGCGAAGGCGGTGGGGAACACCATATCGTAGCCTTTGGCGCCGGCGGCCAGCTTGGCCAGCATTTCCTCGTTGTCGCCGTAGTAGTCCTGCACCAGCTTGCAGTTGCAGGATTGCTCGAAACGCTTGGCGGTGTCCGCGGACAACGCGTTGTTCCAGTTGTAGATGTGCAGCACATCCGCGGCGGATGCCGAACCCCAGGCTAGTGTCATCAGCGCCGAAAGAGCCAGCTTGTTCATACCATGTCATCCTTGTGATAGCGAAAAATGAAACCCCGGCCAGACACTGGCAGGGGTCGGGAAAACGTCGCGCCCTCCCGCCACGGGGAGGGCGCGGTGTGCTTACAAGGCCACCATATTGTCGCGGTGTATCAATTCCGGCTCGACGATGTAGCCGAGCGCGGCTTCGATCTCGCGGGTGCCCTTGCGCATGATCTGGCGCGCCTCGTCCGAACTGTAGTTGACCAGGCCGCGCGCCACTTCGTTTCCTTCCGCATCGACGCACGCCACCGCCTCGCCGCGCAGGAAGTCGCCCTCCACCGCGCTGACGCCCACCGGCAGCAGGCTGGTGCCGCGTTCGCGGATGGCGCGGGCGGCGCCGTCGTCCAGCAGCAGGCGGCCGGCCAGCTTCAGGTGATCGGCCAGCCATTGCTTGCGCGCCGCCATGCGGTTGGTGGCGGCGACCAGCTGGGTGCCGATGGCTTCGCCGTCGGCCAGCCGCGACAGCACATGCGGCTCGCGGCCGCAGGCGATCACGGTGGCGGCGCCGCTGCGCGCGGCGCGCTTGGCGGCCAGGATCTTGGTGATCATGCCGCCGGTGCCGACGCTGGAGCCGGCGCCGCCGGCCATTTCTTCCAGTTGGGGATCGCCGGCCTCGGCCTCGTGGATGAACTCGGCGTCCGGGTGCTTGCGCGGATCGGCGCTGAACAGGCCCTGCTGGTCGGTCAGGATCACCAGCGCATCGGCTTCGATCAGGTTGGTGACCAGCGCGCCCAGCGTGTCGTTGTCGCCAAAGCGGATTTCGCTGGTGACCACGGTGTCGTTCTCATTGATGATGGGCACCACATTGAGATTCAGCAGGCTCACCAGCGTGGAGCGGGCGTTCAGATAGCGGGTGCGGTCCGCCAGGTCTTCGTGGGTCAGCAGAATCTGCGCAGTCTGCAGGCCAAAGGCGCGGAAGGCGCTCTCGTAGGCCTGGCACAGGCCCATCTGGCCGACGGCGGCGGCGGCCTGCAGTTCGTGCACGCCCTTGGGCCGAACGGTCCAGCCCAGCCGCTGGCAGCCTTCGGCTATGGCGCCGCTGGAAACCAGCACCACCTGCTTGCCGCGGCGTTTCAGTTCGGCGATTTCGGCGGCCCAGCGCGCCAGTGCGGACAGGTCCAGGCCCTTGCCGTCGTTGGTCACCAGGCTGGAGCCGACCTTGACCACGATACGGTCGGAAGCGTGAATCACCGAATGCATCGACAGACCTCTCTATTAAAGCAAATGATTATAGAGAGCTCAGTGTACCCGAAAAAGGGCTGGGCTTGAGCGAGGCTTGAGCCAAGTCAAAACAGCTCGCTGGGGCGATATTCCATCAGCTGGAAATACGGCGATTGCTGATGCAGCTTGCTTGCGCGGATCAAGCGCTCGCCGTCGGCGGCGCGCAGTCGGAACTCGCGCAACTGGCTGAACGGCCGCCCCACCATTTCCAGCAGCTCTGGATGGTTGCCGTGCGGCGGCAGCAGCAGGCAGCGCTGATACGTGTCGCCGTGGTAGGTGATGCTGGGCATGACCAGGGCAGGCGCCGGCGCAGGGCAGAGAATCTCCACGCCGCATTCGATTTCCTTGCCGGTCGGCTGCATCAGCACCCAGCGCACGGCGCATAAGCGCGCGGCTTCTGGCTGGTCTGGCGGGTTGATCAGCAGGATTTCGCCGGCGCGCAGCGGTTGTTCGCGCGGCACGCCGCGCAGCAGATAGCCGCTGTCGCTGTGGTTGACGATGGTCATCAAGCAAGGCAGCGGCGGGGGGCGCAAGCGCGAGGTTTCTTCGGTCGCGCCGGCGCCGGGCAATTGCCAGCTGCCGCCATTGACGCGGTGCCAGATCTGGGCGGTGCCGGCGATGACTTCCACCACGCCCTGTGAGGATTCGCGGCTGTGTTTGCGCCGCCGTGGACGTTGCCAGGCTTCGCTGAGTTGGGTCAGTACGTGGATTTCTTCGTTGACCTGCCCGCCGGAGGCCGTAGCGCCGGCTTTCTGCAACTGCTCCAGGCTGCGGCGCATGCTGGCCAAGGCGCCCGCCATTTCCAACAAGTAGCAGGCGTGCGGCAGCGCGGTGGCGCTGGCCAGCAGGTAGCGCGGCGGCGCGTCTTCCTGCGGGTCCAACAGGTAGCCGTGACGGTTTTCGTCCAGTTCGCCCACCGGCAGCAGCGTCACCTGCTTGGCCAGGCTGTAAACCAGTTGCCGGGCCAGTTGCATTTCGGCCGGCGACAAGCGATTGGTGGCGGTCAGCCCCAGCAGCAGGATCTGTCGGTAGATGTCGGCCAGGGTGTCGTCGTTGGCCAGCGAGCGGTCTTGCCAGCCCTTTTCCCGCGCGATCGCATATAGCTGATGGCAGTCCAACCAGAAGCCGTCCGGCAGCGGGCAATAGTATTGCTGATAGATGTTCAGGCACTGCCGCGCCGCCATCATGGTATACAGCAGCAGCTCCACCTTGGGCTGTTCGCGCTCCAGCAGGCTGGGGCGGGCCAGCTTGTCCTGCAGCGCCTGTTTGAAGCCGATGAACAGATTGGAAAACAGCTTGACGCCCACCACCGCCAACTGGCGGCTCTTGGGCGAGGACAAGATGTCGCTGTGCTGGGTTTCGCCTTCCAGCAGCGGGTAATAACGGTCCAGCGCCTTCAGGTACAGCATCAGCAGCTTGTAGCGCAGCATCGGCTCCAGCGGCGTGCGGCCCAGGTGGTATAGCGCCTGCGCCAACAGACGGCCGCATTCCAGCAAGTCGGTGTAAGGCAGCCGCTCCAGCCAGGCTTCCACGCTGGCTGGCTGGGTGTCGACGAGTTGCGGGTCCATATTCCTCTTTGGCAAGGCAAGCCACAGCATCCAGACCAGGCTCCGGTATCGGGATGCGGTATGCTATTGGTATTGCATGGCCGCGGCAAGGATTTCATGGCAGAGCGGTGGCATCGCCCTCCGTGCGGGCATCGCCGGCCTGCACCTCGTCCAGCGCCTCCAGGCTGGCATTGACCAGCCACTGCATTTCTTCGCTGCGCAGCGTGTACGGCGGCATGAAGTAGACCGTCTTGCCGATGGGCCGCAACAGGCATCCGCGTTTCAGCATGGCCGAAAAATAGGCCAATGCAAAGTCCGCGCGCGAAGTATCCACGTCGAAGGCCCAGATCATGCCGCGCTGGCGGAAATGGCGAACATCCGGCCGCTGGCGCAGCGGCTGCATGAGGCGGGTAAAGTCCTCCGCCTGGATGCGGTTGGTTTCCAGGACATTTTCGTCCTCGAAAATATCCAGCACCGCCAGCGCCGCCGCGCAGGCCAGCGCGTTGCCGGTATAGCTATGCGAGTGCAGGAAGCCGCGCGCCACGTCGTCGTGGTAAAAGGCTTGGTAGACATCGTCCCGCGTCAGCACGCAGGACAGCGGCAAAAAGCCGCCGGTGATGCCCTTGGACAGGCACAGGAAGTCCGGCGTGACGCCGGCCTGCTGGCAGGCGAAGAAGCTGCCGGTGCGGCCGAAGCCGACGGCGATCTCGTCGGCGATCAGGTGTACCTGGTACTGATCGCACAGCCGGCGCAGTTCCGTCAGATAGACCGGATCGTACATCGCCATCCCGGCCGCGCCTTGCACCAGCGGTTCCACAATGACGGCGGCGATCTCATGGCTGCGCTTGGCCAACAGATTGCCCAGCGATTGCGCGGCGCGGCGAGCCACGTCGGCGGCTGTCTCGCCAGGCGCGGCTTGGCGGGCATCCGGCGACGGCGCGCGCAGGCTGGGTTTCAGCAGATCGGCGTAGGTTGACGAGAAAATCGGCACATCGGTCACCGCCAGCGCGCCGACGGTTTCACCGTGGTAGCTGTTTTCCAGGCTGACGAAGCGCGTTTTCTGCGGCTGGCCGCTGTTTTTCCAATAATGGAAGCTCATCTTCAGCGCGATTTCCGTCGCGCTGGCCCCGTCGGAGCCATAAAAAGCATGACCCAGGCCGGACAGCGCGGCTAGCCGCTCCGACAACTCCACCACCGGGCGGTGGGTGAAGCCGGCCAGCATCACGTGCTCCAGGCTGTCCAATTGCTCGCGTATCGCCTGCTTGATGCGCGGATGGCCGTGGCCGAACAGATTGACCCACCACGAGCTGACGCCGTCCAGATAGCGCTTGCCGTCAAAATCAGTCAGCCAGACGCCCTCCGCGCTGGCGATGGGGACGATGGGCAGGCTTTCGTGGCGCTTCATCTGCGTGCACGGGTGCCATACGGCGGCGCGGCTGCGTTCCAGCCAGGCTTGGTTGCTCATGGGGGCCTCCTGTGGGGTGATGGTCGATCCTAACACAGGGCGGGGAAATCACCGATGTGACGAAAAACGTCAGTTTATGCCGTCTGGCGGCCGATGAACTGTCATGCGCGCAGCGTAAAATCACGGCGAAGCAGGGTGGCATGCTTCCTGCTGCATTGTTTGACAGAGAAAGAAGACGCGCAGCACGCGTCCGTTTTTTGAAGAAGAGGCGGGCAAGCCGCGCGGATTGCGTGGCGCCTTGCCAAGCTCAAGCTTGACTAGACCATGGAGTTCAACATGAAGAAAAGACAAATCCAGCAGGGTTTCACCCTGATCGAGCTGATGATTGTGGTGGCGATTGTCGGTATTTTGGCGGCGATTGCGATTCCGTCGTATCAGGACTACACCAAGCGGGCGAGGGTGACTGAAGGTCTGGGGCTTGCCGATGCCGCGAAAACAGCGGTTACCGAGTATTACTCCTCCAATAATGCTTTCTATTCTTCTGGCACAGCTCCTTTCAATACAGGTTATGGGCTGGCTGCATCGATTACCGGTAACTCAGTGAGCAGTGTCAATGTCTTGGCAAATGGCGTGATTCAAATCACTTACAATAGCACGGTACTCAATGGGGGCCTGCTCGATCTGGTTCCGGCAGTTGGCAGTGGTTCTGTCCAATGGAGCTGTACTTATACCGGTTCCGGCGCTACGGCTATCACAGGGGCTACACAGCTCAGTGCTAATTGGGTGCCGACAGCTTGCCGTCAATAAACGGTAGCTGTTGAAATCGTTCAAGGGGCACATTCGTGCCCCTTGTCATTTCCGGGATGCAGCCTCCGGCGCTAATTTTACCGGCTGCATTGGGGTACGAATAAGTCTCGGATGCTTTTGATGCGTTTAAAAATACTTGAAGTGGCTAAGCAAAAGCGCGGGGAGTACCTGCTTTTTTCCTTGTTTTGCTGTTGTTTTGTCCTGCCCTTTTTGAATTGCCTGCGATTCATGCCTTTGCAGGACTGGTGGACAGATGCGCTGGTGGTGTTCGGTGTGGGGTTGGCCGGTCTGTTCATCTTTGGCCGAGGTCAGCAACGTTTCCAGTTACCTGCTTCCGCTATCGTGTTGGTGCTGCTGCTGTTGCTGTGGTCCTTGAGCAATAATTTGCTGTGGAAAAACTTTCAAGCAGCAGCCCTTCCCATAGGCAGCCTGCTTGTCATGTTGCTTCTTGTTCTTTTTCTTGCAAACCGCGTTCAGTTGTCCAAGCAAACAATTTGCACCATCCTTGCCGCCAGTATTTTGCTAGGTGCCTGCCTGCAGGTAGTATTGGGCGGAGTGCAATTGCTGGGCTTGGCTGCTAACTTTCATGGTTTGGTGATGTTCAGCCCAGATCAGCCAAACGTTGTGATGGGCAATATCGCGCAGCGCAATCTGTATGCCCAGTATTTATGCTGGGGTGTGGTGGCGTCGTGCTATCTCTATGCTCAAGGCCATTTACGCGCCCCATTCTGTGGTGTCGCAGTGGTGTTGATGTTGCTACTGGTAACCTGGTCCGGCGCTCGCTTGCCATTGGCCTATGCACTAGCTATCTGCTTGCTGGCAGGGTTCTGCTGGAGGCTGTCCGCCCGCGATGGACATATGCGGCGCATGGTGTTTGCTCTGGCTGCTGCGATGATCGCGCTGGCGCTGATTCAGATCTTTAGCAAAGAGATTGTATGGTTTCTGGATAGCATAGGACTGCCGATTCATGCCCAAAGTGGATCGGAGCGTATGCTGGATGCAGGATTCGGAGCCCGCCGCAGGGTGGAGTGGACCAAGGCTTGGGAGGTGTTCTTGGCCCATCCCTGGCTGGGAGTGGGGCTGGGGCGCTATGCGGCGCAGTCGGTTTGGTTGGAGGCGTTTGGCGGCCTACCCAAATTTCCGGAAAGTTGGCTGTTTACTCAGTGCCACAACTTGATTTTCCAACTGCTGGCGGAAACAGGCTTGATCGGAACACTGGTTGCAGTACTTGGCTTGGCATGGTGTCTTTTGCCGTTGCTTAGTAGGAAAGGACAGGGGGCTGAAAGCTTGATGCTGGCGTGCCTGGGTATGATGATATTGACACATAGCTTCTTTGAGTTTCCTTTGTGGTATCTCCCTTTTCTGGCCATGTTGGTCATAGTCTGCACGCTTTCCGGCGCCCCCATTTGGCAATTGCAGGCGCGCACGGGTGTGCTGCGTTGGACGAGTGTGGCTACGGGGGGACTGATGATTGCGCATGTCATCAGTGGAGGAATGATTTTTTGGAGGTTGATCGAGTATAACCAGCCTAGCCTGTCTAGCGCGGAGAACATCCAACGTGCCGATTATCTCCGCAAGGTTGGTTTTGATCCGTTGTGGGCGACTAGTGCCAATCTGGTGATGGGCAATTACTTGTTGCCTAGTCGTCAACATCTGAGCATCGTGCTGCCGTATTATGAGCAGATGGCGCGAGATCAGCCTTATGTCGCAGTATTGCTACGTTTGAGCCTTTCCCGGGCCTTGGCTGGCCAGGCCCAAGGCGCGCGCTTGGCGTTAGTGCAGGCTCTGGCGAATTTCCCCGACGAGGCGCCGCGAATTGCCACTACGCTGAGTGCATGGCCAGATCCCGAGATTGATCCGTTGCGTAGAATCGCCGACGAAGCCAGTGCGGCCTACCAAGCTCATGGTGCCGGCACCGACGCCGGCCGCCTCGCCGCCGTGATGACCGTCGCCTCCCCTGTGACGCGCCAGCCTATCTTCTGAGCCTTGTAACAGCCCGAAACATATGGCGTGTTCAATGGAGCCGGCGCATGCGGTATGCTGCCGGCTCCGCTGTTTCCAACCTCTGGTCTGCCATGACTTTTCAGAAACTATCCGAGCGCCTGGCGCTGCTGGCGCTGGGCTTGATCGCCATCGTGCCGTTCGCCTCGCGCGTGCACTTTGTGCCGCTGCCGCAGTGGTTCGGCGAAATCAATGTGATCTGGCTGTTGCTGGCCGCCGGCGTGTTGCTCATGCCGTCCGGCCGATTGTTCGACGCGGTGCCGCGCGCCAGCTGGTGGTGTCTGCTGCTGGCGGCGGTGTGGGCGCTGCAGCCGCAATTCGTCCATCTATTGTTCCCCGGCATGAGCTACGTCACTGCGCTGGGTTGGTTGTCGCTGGCCTTGCTGGCCTCGGTGACGGCGTCGCTGCGCGGCGCGTTCGGCGAGCGGGAATTTGCGGTATGGCTGGCCCGCGCCATCATCGTGGGCGGGCTGGTGCAGTCGCTGATCGGCACGGCACAGGTGAGCGGGCTGGCCCCGGTGCTGGGCCTGTTCTATGACAGCTCCCACCCCACCAGCAATATCTTTGGCCATATCGGCCAGCGAAATCAGTATGCCCATTACCTGATGTGGTCGGTGGTGTCCGGCGTCTATCTGTTCGCCGTGGGCCGTCTGGGCCGCAACTGGCTGATCGCGCTGGTGCTGTGGATGTCGCTGATGCTGGCTTGGGCCGGCTCGCGTTCCATCCTGCTATATCTGGTGGCGATGTCGGCGCTGGCGGGCCTGTGGTACTGGCGCAACCGCGATGAAACGCTGGGCCGGCTGATGAAGGCGATGTGGCTGACCAGCGTGGTGATCGTCGCCGCGCAGTTCGCCTTGCCGCTGTTCAATCATTTGATCTCCCTGCTGACCCACACCGACGTGGAAAACGCTTCCGGCGTGGCGCGGCTGGCGGCCAATGGCGACGATATGGGCGCGCGCCGCTTCGCCGAAATGCACAAGGCCTGGCTGACTTTCCAGGCGCACCCGCTGTGGGGCGTGGGTTGGTCGCAATACGCTGCAGAGAGCGTGCGCTTGCAGCCGCTGCCGCAGTTCGCCGCGGCCGGCTACAACAGCGGCCTGTTCACCAACGCGCATAATCTGGTGATGCAGCTGTTGGCGGAAATGGGCGGCCCGGCCACGGCGCTGGTGGTGGGCGGCTTCCTGTGGGTGGTGCTGCCGTTCTTCCGCCGCGCGGCGACGCCGGAGGGCGTGCTGGCCTTGGCCTGCGTGGCGGTGACCTTGACCCATAGCATGCTGGAGTACCCGCTGTGGTACTTCTACTTCCTGGCGATGCTGGTGATGTTCGTCGCCATGGCGCCGCGCGACGAGAAGCTGCCGTCGCCCTGGTTGCGCTTGCCGCTCTTGGGCGCGCTGGTGTGGGTGGGTTGGCTGTCCATCACCACCACGCCGATGTTCTGGGAGCTGGTCAATCTGTATACGCCTACCGGCAACGCGCAAAAGGATGCCAAGCGCAGCGAGCGGCTGATCGAGATCATCGAAACCAAGCCCTTGTTCGCCTATCACGCCTTGTACACGCTGGACGATTATCTGCCGATCACCCGCGACAATCTGAAGCAGAAGCTGGCGCTGGAGGACAGGCTGACCGCCTTCCGCCCGTACCCGGACGTGATGCTGAAGCGCGCGCAGATGGAGATACTGGCCGGGCAGAAGGCCAAGGCGGAGCAGACGCTGCGCACCACGCTGGCATCCTTCCCCACTTACGCTGGCCAGTTCATCGAGACGCTGGGCGACGCCAACCCGGAATGGGAGCCGCTGCGCAAGATCAGCCGCGAAGCCTACGACAAGTTGCCGGCCAAGTTCCGCACCTTGCAGGAGTGATAGGCATGCGCCCGCCGGATGGCGGGCAAATAAAAAGCCGCTCGATGGTTCGAGCGGTTTTTTTTGCGCGGCGATGAGCGCGGCTTAGTTGTCCAGCACCACGCCTTCGCTCAGCGCCGTTTTCATTTTGGTCAGCGCTTTGGCTTCGATCTGGCGGATGCGTTCGGCGGATACGCCGAATTCCGCCGCCAGTTCGTGCAGCGTGGAGCCGCTGTCGTCGGCCAGCCAGCGCGCTTCGACGATGCGGCGGCTGCGCGCGTCCAGCGTGGACAGCGCGTATTCCAGGCCTTCGGACTGCAGATGATCGAAGGCGCGGCGTTCCAGCGCGCGCGTCGGCTCGCTGTGGCTGTCGGCCAGCCAGTCGATCGGCGCGTAGCTGTCGTCGTCGTCGGAATCACCGATCAGCGAGACGTCCTGGCCGTTCATGCGGATTTCCATCTCGCGCACTTCCTCGGGCTTGACGCCCAGATCGGCGGCGATGGATTTCGCTTCCTGTTCGGACAGGGCGGAGAAACCGCTCTTCATGCTGCGCAGGTTGAAGAACAGCTTGCGCTGCGGCTTGGTGGTGGCGATGCGCACCAGACGCCAGTTGCGCAGGATGAATTCGTGGATCTCGGCCTTGATCCAGTGGATGGCGAACGAGAACAGGCGCACGCCGCGGCCCGGTTCAAAGCGTTTGACCGCCTTCATCAGGCCGATATTGCCTTCCTGGATCAGATCGGCTTGCGGCAGGCCGTAGCCGGCATAGCCGCGAGCGACGGACACCACCACGCGCAGGTGCGACAGCACCATTTGCCGCGCCGCTTCCAGATCGTTTTCCAGCTGGAAACGGGTTGCGAGCTCGGTTTCCTGCTCCTGCGTCAGCATCGGCACGCTGTTGACCGCCTGGATGTATTGTTCCAGGCTGCCGCTGGTCGACGGGACGGGAAGGGCAAATGTTGTGTTCATTGCGATGGCTACCTCCTTGGGTAGTGCTATGTTAGCACTCGAGTATTGAGAGTGCTAGCAAGGAAAGGTTCCCGAGTCAATGATTTTTAACAATCGGCTCGATAGCCATTTTGTTTATTTGGGTTCGACCTTGCGCAGATGGTGGTCCGCGGCCAGACGCGCGCCCAGCATCGCCAGCAGCGCGGAGATGCCGATCAGGGCCGCCAGCTCCAGCGGCGTCAGGACGCGCAGTTCCACCCGTTCGCCGTACAGCATGGCGAATTCGCGGATCGACGGATTGGCCATCGACGACAGCCAGCACGACAGTCCCCAGGCCAGCAGGGCGGCCAGCACCCCTTGCCACAGCGCATGGTACATGAAGGGACGCCGGATAAAGCTATCCGTGGCGCCAATCAGCTTGGACACTTCGATTTCATCCTGCCGCGCCAGAATCTGCATGCGGATCGCGTTATGCGTCACCAGCACCAGCGCCAGGCCCAGCGCCGCGGCGAGGAAGGCGGTCAGCTTCTGGCCCATCTCCACCATGCCGTACAGCCGTTTGGCCCAATGGGCGTCGAACTGCGCGGTTTCCACCATCGGCAGCCCGGACAGCTCTTTTTGCAGCATTTCCATTTCGCGCGGCTCCAGCGTCTTGGGCGTCACCACGAAGGCGTCGGGCAGCGGGTTGCCTTCCAGTCCATCGGACAGGCCGGACAGGCCGTTGCGCTGCTCCAGATCTTGCAATGCCTTGCCCTTGCTGACGAAAGTGAAGCTTTTCACCTTGGGGTGGTGAGCCAGCGTGGTTTGCACGGCGGCGATGTCCGCCTCCTCGGCCGACAGCTCCATGAACAGGGTGATCTGCGGCGTGGCGGTCAGGCGGCCCACCCAATCCTGCACGCTGCTGACGGCCAGGTACAGCGACAAGGGCAGGGCCAGCGCCAAGGCCAGCATCAACAGCGTCAGCATGCTGCCGAACGGCTGGCGCAGGATTTTGATCAGCGCCAGCTTGGCGCTTTGCCAGTTCAGATAGAGAAAGTGTTTCATGCGGCGAACTGTCCTTCCCTCAGGCGGATGATGCGGCGGCCGTAGTCTTCCATCAGCGTTTCATCGTGGGCGGAGATCAGCACCGTCACGCCCACCTGGTGGAAGGACTTGAACAACTCCATGATGTCCAGCGCGTAGGCGCGGTCCAGGTTGGCGGACGGCTCGTCCGCCAGCAGGATGCTGGGGCGGTGCACCACGGCGCGGGCGATGCACAGCCGTTGCTGCTCGCCGCCGGACAGGCGGATCGGCATGGACTTTTCCTTGCTCAGCAGGCCCACCTTGTCCAGCGCGGCGCGCACGCGCTTGGCGGCGTCGCGGCGGTCAAAGCCTATGATGTCCAGCGGCAGCATCACATTGTCGAACACGCTGCGGTCGAACAGGATTTTGTGGTCCTGGAAAACCATGCCCAAATGCTGGCGCACATACGGCAGCTGGCTGCCGCGCAGCTTGGACAGGTTCTGGCCATTGACCAGCACGCCGCCGCTGGTGGCGCGCTCGATGCCGGCGATCAGCTTGAGCAGGGTGGATTTGCCGGCGCCGGAGTGGCCGGCCAGAAACACCATTTCGCCGGTTTCGATGGTGAACGACAGGTTCTTCAGGGCTTCGTTGCCACCAGGGTAACGCTTGGTGACCTGGTCGAACTGTATCATTGAGGTTTCCCGCTTGTTGGCTGAGAAAGGCGGCTGCATCCGCGGCCGCATTTATGTTATTCGAACAGCGCGTCAATGTAGTCGCGGCTATTGAACGGCCGCAGGTCGTCTATGCTCTCGCCCACGCCGATGAAACGCAGCGGAATCGGCCGCTGCTTGGCGATGGCGGCGATCACGCCACCCTTGGCCGTGCCGTCCAGTTTGGTCAGGATCAGGCCGGTCAGGCCCAGCGCATCGTCGAAGGCCTTGACCTGGTTGACCGTGTTCTGGCCGATATTGGCGTCCAGCACCAGCACCACCTCATGGGGCGCGTCCGGCAGCGCTTTCTGGATCACGCGCTTCACCTTCTTGATCTCTTCCATCAGGTGCAGCTGCGTCGGCAGGCGGCCGGCGGTGTCGGCCAGCACGATGTCGATGCCGCGTGCCATGGCGGCTTGAATCGCGTCGTAGCATACCGCGGCCGAGTCGCCGCCCTGTTGCGCGATCACCGTCACGTTGTTGCGCTCGCCCCAGGCGATCAGCTGTTCCCGCGCGGCGGCGCGGAAGGTGTCGCCTGCGGCCAGCAGCACGCTCTTGCCTTGGCTTTGATAATACTTGGCCAGCTTGCCGATGGAAGTGGTCTTGCCGGCGCCGTTGACGCCGGTCATCATGATCACGAACGGCTTCTTGCCTTCCACGTTCAGCGGCACCTGCAGCGGGCCGATCAGGTCCTGCAGCGAATCCTTCAGCGCGCCCTTCAGTTCCGATGCGTCCTTCAGGCCCTTCAGCGACACGCGCGCGCGCACATCCTTCAGTAGATGGACGGTGGCATCCATGCCCATGTCGGCAGTCAGCAGCACCGTTTCCAGGTCTTCGTACAGCTCCTCGTCGATCTTGCCGCCGCCGAACAGGCCGGCCAGCTGCTTGCCCAGCTTGTCGCGGGTTTTGGACAGGCCGGCTTTCAGGCGTTCGGTCCAGCTCATTTTCTTCAGCGGCACGGCTTCCTCCGCCGGCTGGGACGGGGCGCTGACTGCTACCTCTTCGGCTGCCGGGGCGGCAGTCTCGACGGGGGCGGGCGCTGCGACGGCCGGCGCCGGCGTTTCCGCCGCGGGCTGCGGGATGGCGGGCGCTACGTCTTCGATAGCGGCCGTTGGCTGGGCCGGGGTCTCGATTTGCGGCGTTTCCACCGGCTTGGGCTTTTTCTTGAAGAAGCTGAACATGCGTAAATGAACCAGGGAAAAGCGATAAATGGCTAAATTGTATCCTCAAACGGCTTCTCGTACAGGCTTGCGCGCACGGGATCGAAGCGATTCACGCAAAACATATATAAGGAATAGGCCGGAATTTCGTCGGGCACGCGACAGATTTGCCGGCAAAGCAGCGTGAAAGAGGCGCTAAAGTGCTGATCGGGTTAAACTCCTGCCCTTGTTTCAAAAAGACGAGAGTCATGAGTCAGTCACGTAACAAGGTCCGAATCATTGGCGGCGAGTACCGACGCCGCATGTTGCCTTTTCCCGATGCGGCCGGACTGCGGCCGACGCCGGATCGCGTCCGCGAGACGCTGTTCAACTGGTTGGGCCAGGATTTGTATGGAAAAAACTGCCTGGACTTGTTCGCCGGCAGCGGCGCGCTGGGCTTTGAGGCTGCATCGCGTGCGGCGCGGCGCGTGGTGATGGTGGAAAAATCGCGGCAGGTGTGCGAATCGCTGCAGGCGAACCGGCAGTTGCTGCAGGCTGGCGCGTTGGAAGTGATGAGCGGCGACGCGCTGCTGTATTTGAAGAACTGTCGCGAGCGCTTCGACGTGATTTTCGTCGATCCGCCGTACGACTCCGATTTATTGCAGCAGGTGCTGCCGCTCTTGGCGCAGTGCCTGTCCGAAGACGGGGTGGCGTATGTCGAGGCCCGTCAATGGCCGGACGCGCTGCCGGAAGGGCTGACGCTGCTCAAGCGCGACAAGGCCGGCATGGTGCAATACGGCCTGCTGGGGCGGGCCTCGGCCTAGCGCCTTCAGTCCCGCGCCCGTCTAACGATATAACCAGCGCGCCCTTGCGACTGGCGGCGGCGGGTGACAGAATTCACGATGTGGAATACTTGAGGAAATTACTATGTCTTTGATCATTACCGACGAATGCATCAACTGCGACGTCTGTGAGCCGGAGTGCCCCAATAACGCGATCTCGCAAGGCGAGGAGATCTACCAGATCGACCCCAATCTGTGCACCCAGTGCGTCGGCCACTACGATGAGCCGCAGTGCCAGCAGGTCTGTCCGGTCGATTGCATCCCGTTGGATCCGTCGCATCCGGAGACCAAGGATGAGCTGTACCAGAAGTATCTGAAAATTTCCGGCCAGGCTTGATTTTGGCAAGTGATTGATTAAAAAGAAGATGCCCCATCCTGGATGGGGCGTTTTTTATTTTCAGGCCGGAAACTGTAATTTTTTTCGCAAAAGGTGTTGACGGCCTGCAAGGCCATCTATAATATTCGGGTCTCTTTCAGGAGGGATTCCCGAGCGGTCAAAGGGATCAGACTGTAAATCTGACGGCTCTGCCTTCGAAGGTTCGAATCCTTCTCCCTCCACCAGATTTAGAAAAGCGCTTGGCAGTGAAGCATCGCTGTCTAGTTGTGAAGCCAGGCGGGTGTAGCTCAATGGTAGAGCAGAAGCCTTCCAAGCTTACGACGAGGGTTCGATTCCCTTCACCCGCTCCAAGCGTTTGATATAGCCTGTTTAGGGCCCATGTAGCTCAGGGGTAGAGCACTCCCTTGGTAAGGGAGAGGTCGGCAGTTCAATTCTGCCCATGGGCACCACCGTTTAAATTTAGCTTGTTTCGTATTCAGGAAATTTGCCATGGCTAAGGAAAAGTTCGAGCGGACCAAACCGCACGTAAACGTCGGCACCATCGGTCACGTTGACCATGGTAAAACCACTCTGACCGCCGCTATCACCACCATTCTGTCCAAGAAGTTCGGTGGCGAAGCTAAGGATTACTCCC